>JAUNPM010000003.1 GCA_030536675.1 Clostridia bacterium
TTTTTCAATTATGTCTATTTTTTTTCAGTTCTTTGCTCCGTGATAATAAAATGTTTTTTTATTATCTTCATAACCAAAACTTAAAGGCACAATATATACCTTTCCCTCATCACAAAAACCAAGCCTGCAACAATCACATAACTCAATTAATTCCCTTATTCTTTTTTCGTCCTTTACCTCTCTGTCCGTTCTTCTCATATATATCCTCCGCAAAATAAAAATACTGTGTACAAACAATACAAGTTTTTTCCTTATATTGATTATAGCACAGTATTTATATAATAGTCAATTAAATTATATCTGTTAATACTTTAGCATTGTCTATGGTTTACACCAAGACAACCCTTTAAATAATGTCAGCCAACATTCATATTAGCTTTGCGGCGAACATTTTTTCTCACACTTCTTGTTTTTTCAGCCTTTTCCTTGTTATATACAAATTCGGGTTCTCCGCCCTTTACGGTATCTCCGGTTATAATGCACTTTTCAATTGTGTAGTCTGAAGGTACATTGTACATAATATCATTCATAAAGCCTTCAACAATAGCTCTCAAGCCTCTTGCTCCCGTTTCCTGTTCAATAGCCTTCTTGGCTATTTCTCTTAAAGCCTCTTCCGTAAATTCAAGCTCTACACCGTCAAGCTCAAGCATATATTTATACTGTTTTATTAGAGCATTTTTAGGCTCCGTAAGTATTTTAATAAGAGCGTCCTCATCAAGGTTTTCAAGAGTTGCCACAACAGGCATTCTTCCTATGATCTCTGGAATAAGTCCAAATTTCACAAGATCCTGAGGCAAAATATTTTTAAGAAGGTGACTGCTCTTCATTTCTTCATCAGACTTAACATCAGCACCAAAGCCTATTACCTTTTTGGTAAGTCGCTTGTCGATTATTTTTTCAATGCCTGCAAAAGCACCGCCTAAAATAAACAATATATTAGTTGTATCAATTTGTATAAATTCCTGATGAGGGTGTTTTCTTCCGCCCTGAGGAGGAACATTAGCCACAGTACCCTCAAGTATTTTAAGGAGAGCCTGCTGAACACCCTCACCGCTTACATCTCTTGTTATTGACGGATTATCGGATTTTCTGGCTATTTTGTCTATTTCATCAATGTAAATTATACCTCTTTGGGCACTTTCAATATCAAAATCCGCTGCCTGTATAATTTTCAAAAGTATATTTTCAACATCCTCACCTACATACCCTGCCTCTGTAAGACTTGTAGCGTCGGCTATTGCAAAGGGTACGTTTAACAGCTTAGCCATAGTCTGGGCAAGAAGTGTTTTACCCACACCTGTAGGTCCCACCAAAAGTATGTTGCTCTTCTGCAATTCCACATCAGGTGACATATCCATTGCAAAAATTCTCTTATAGTGATTATATACAGCCACAGAAAGAACCTTCTTTGCGTCCTCCTGTCCTATAACATATTCATCAAGGACTTCTTTTATTTCGTTTGGTCTGGGAAGCTCATATTTCATCATAAACTCTTCCTCTTCAGCCAACTCACGTCTTATATAGTCCCTGCAAACATCAACACACTCATCACATATATAGATATTATGAGGACCTGCAACAAGTTTTTTTACCATATCATTTGTTTTACCGCAAAAAGAACATCTTTCTATTCTTTCATCCATTTTAGATGCCATATGATCTCTCCTTTTATTGAGGCTTAGTTATGACCGCATCAATAAGACCGTAATTAACAGCCTCATCAGCTGACATAAAATTATCTCTTTCGGTATCCGCCTCAATTACATCAAGGGGCTTACCTGTGTTTTCTGAAAGCATTTTATTAAGCTTATCTCTTATTTTGAGTATATATTCGGCATGAATTTTAATATCTGTTGCCTGTCCTTTGGCACCGCCTAAAGGCTGGTGGATCATAATTTCGGAATTAGGCAGAGCAAATCTCTTTCCCTTAGCGCCTCCTGCAAGAAGAAAAGCGCCCATACTTGCAGCCATACCAACGCAAATAGTTGATACGTCAGGTTTAATATACTGCATAGTGTCGTATATTGCAAGTCCTGCCGTCACAGAGCCACCGGGGCTGTTTATATAAAGATTAATGTCTTTTTGAGGATCATCGGCCGCAAGGAAAAGAAGCTGAGCAACAACAAGGCTTGCCGTAGTATCATTTACTTCTTCTCCGAGAAATATAATTCTGTCCTGCAAAAGTCTGGAATATATATCATATGACCTTTCTCCTCCCGCAGTTCTTTCAACAACAATAGGTACCAAACTCATTTACATACCTCCATTTGTAATAAAATTATGCCTCAACAGCAGCTTCCTCAACAACAGTCAAAGCCTTCTGTCTGAGTATGTCAGCCTTAACGGTATTTGTAAAGTCTTCACTCTTCATTATCTGTTCAACTTCCATACCATAAGCATTAGCTACTTTTTCAGCCTCTCCCTTAATATCTTCTTCCGTAACCTCTATATTTTCAGCCTTAGCAACGGCTTCAAGAGCAAGTCTTGCCTTTACGTGCTTTTCTGACATAGGCTTATATGCTTCCTTCATTGAATCCATAGTCTGACCCATATACTGTAAATACATATCAAGACCTATGCCCTGCTGCTGAAGCTGGTAAGCATATTCCTGTATTTTCATTTCAACATCAGAGTCGATCATAGCCTGAGGTACATCCATTTCACAAACGTCTACGAGTTTGTTAATAAGCTCCTCTTCCTTTTCAGCCTTTATTCTCTTGATATTTTCAGCTAAAAGATTGCCGCATATTTCATTTCTGTAATCCTTGATATTTTCACACTCTGTAGTGTCCTGTATAAATTCATCTGTAAGCTCAGGAAGCTCCTTGTGCTTGATGCCATTTACCTTTACTTCAAACTTAGCAGGCTTATTTTCAAGCTCAGCCTTGCCGTAATTTTCAGGGAAAGTTACATTTACAACAACATCCTGACCTATTTCGGCACCTATTAACTGATCTTCAAAATTATCAATAAATGTATGAGAGCCTATTTCAAGATCAAAGTCCTTGCCTTCTCCGCCTTCAAAAGCCTCGTCATCAATGTAACCCTTAAAATCAATATTTGCAATGTCGCCTTCCTGTACGGCTCTGTCTGTTACATCAACTATTCTTGCAGCCTTTTCCTGCTCCTTCTTAAGCTCTGCGTCTATATCCTCATCAGTAGGGTTAGGATCCTTCTTTGTGAAAGTAAGTCCCTTGTATTCTCCCAGCTTAACCTCAGGCTTAACCCAAACCTCAGCAGTAAAAGCAACGCCGTTTTCATCAATTGAAGTTACATCGATCTCAGGTTTTGATACTGCTTCAATATCATTTTCCTTAAGAGCATTTTCATATGCCTCAGGCAGCACAAAATTTACGGCATCATCATAAAATATTGCCTTACCGTACTGTGCCTCGATCAATTTTCTCGGAGCCTTTCCTTTTCTGAAGCCCTGAATACTTACAGAGCCTTTATTCTTATTATATGAGTAATCCATACCCTTTTCAAAAGTTTCCGCATCAACAGAAAAAGAAATTTTAACCTTATTCTTTTCGATATTTTCAACTGTGCTCATTAATATTTCCTCCTTAATTGTAAGTGAATGCGAATTAATAATTACATAAATCAATCCGTACTTTACATAAATGCACTTCTTAACATTATATCACACTAAATACCAAAAATCCAGTACTTTTTCAAAAAATTTCCCTTTCTACATCATCAATAACAGCGTCCGTATTCCTTTCTATGTAATTAAGCACATTTTCTATAATTTCATCAGCGTGTCTGACTTCATTTGTAACACATGCAAAGCCAATTACAATAGATTTATGAATATCTTGTCTGTCAACCTCAGCTATAGATATGTTGAACTTGTGTTTAGCCTTTTCAACAATACTTTTTACGACCATTCTTTTTTCTTTAAGAGAATTACACCATTCCGCACTTAAATATATGACGCAGCTTCCTATTATCACAATATACGACCTCCCTTAATACTTTTATTTAATTTTATACTATTACGGCAAGTCTTGCAACACCTTAATTATTCTTTACAAAAATTTTATATTTATACCACCTTGTACAATTTAATTTTAGGTGTTATACTATAATATGAAATTTTTAAAAATGAGGTCTGATTATATGGATTACAAGAAGCTTCTTGACGCAGTGCTTTCCATAGGCAGTGAAATGCTCATATGCGGCGCAGAAGTAAACCGAGTTGAGGATACCCTCACAAGAATATGCAATGCCTACAATGTAAGCGAAGTAAACGTATTTACGATCACATCAAGTATAGTAATTACAATACGGGTAAATGATGACATATTCACACAAACAAAGAGAATACGTTCATATGAAACAAACCTTGACAAAGTAGACAAGCTCAATACCCTGTCAAGAAAAATATGCCGTGACAAGCCATCTCTTCCCTATATTTTGAACAATTTAAATTTAATAAAAAATGGGAAGGTTTATCCTCATTTTGTTTTATGCGGAGCGTATGGTGTTATAGCCTTTTCACTTACGGTCTATTTCGGCGGCGGTTTTTCAGACGGCATAACATCGGGAATTTTGGGTATGCTTATGTACATTATAATCCTTAAGTTTAATTCAATTTCCGCAAACACAATTCTTCTTACAATGCTTACGGCTTTTATAATAGGTACTCTTGCCGTCCTTTCCCTTCCCATAGGCTTGGGAAAAGACCTTGACAATATTGTCATTGGCAATATTATGCTTATGATACCGGGAGTTGTCATAACAAACTCAATAAGAGATATGATAAACGGAGATACAATGTCTGGGCTTCTGCGCTTTACGGAAGGCATAATAAAAGCCGTGGCAGTTGCCCTTGGTTTTGTTTTGGCAACCGTGTATCTGGGAGGACTTATATTATGACATATATTATACAAATTTTGACCGCAGGCATAGCCTCCCTTGGTTTTGCCGTTTTATACAACGTAAGGGGGAAACGTCTTGCCGTTCCCTTTATAGGGGGAATACTTGGCTGGACCTTATACCTTATGCTTATGTTTTTAAACAATGAAATTCTTCAAAGCCTTATTGTTTCAATGTTTTTGTCTGCATATACTGAAATTGCCGCAAGGCTCATAAAAACACCCACGACCACCTTTCTCCTTGCAAATATGATAATTCTCATACCGGGAGGCAAACTTTATTATACCATAAGCAGTGCAATAAAAGGTGACTGGCTTAACTTTGCTCTTTACGGCAAAGAAACAATATTTATGGCAATTGCCATTTCCGCAGGCATAATGGTCGTTTCTTCCGTGACCAAAATAATTCTTTCAAACAAAAAGTAACACTGCAAAGCCATCTGCAATGTTACTTTTTGTTTTATAATTTAATTACTTTATAAGCTCTCTTTTAAAATTTCAATTACTTCACTTCTGTCAAGAGTTTTATATCCTCCCGTCATAATAAATGTGCCGTCTGCTATACCTTCAAACATTTCGGGTGTTACACCAAGCTCACTTATATTCATAACAAGACCGATCTTTTTCATCCACATTTTCATTTTTTCAAGACCTTCACAGGCAATTTCTTCATCACTTTTATTTTCACTGCTTACATTCCACACATTTATCGCATATCTCTTGAATTTATCAAGTCCATACGGCATTATATGTCTGTAATAAGCCAATGAAACAGCAGATAAAGTCATACCGTGTGTAGCATCTGTGTAAGCTCCTATTGACTGTCCTATCATATGGACCATCCAATCCGTCGCTTTTCCCATTGCAACAAGAGTATTTAAAGCCCAAGTGGCAGTCCACATAATGTTGCTTCTTGCCTCATAGTTTTCAGGGTCATTTACTGCAATTTCACTGCTGTGTATAAGAGATCTTAAAAGTCCCTCCATTATATAATCAGACGTATTGTCATCTGTTCCCGAAAAATACTGTTCAAGTATATGTGACATAATATCAAAAAATCCTGCTGTCATTTGATATTTTGGCAACGTATATGTCAGCACTGGATTAAGTATTGAAAACTTCGGAAATACATTTTCACCGAATACGTGACCTATTTTTAATTTTGAACTGTGATTTGTTATTACGGAGCCTCCATTCATTTCAGAGCCTGTTCCCACCATAGTTAATACACAGCCTACAGGTATGATCTTGTTATCCACATCTTCCATTCTCAAATAATATTTATCCCACGGATCTTCATCACACCAGGCTGAAAGTATAAGGTCAACATTATTTTCCTTTGCTATCTTACAGCCCTCATAAAGCTTTTCAACCGTTGGGTTAGGCATAACTCCGGGATCTTCATATATATTTTTGCCCGCTTCATTTAATATATTGATTATCTTGTCATATAAACCTGATTTTTTTATGGAACCTCCTCCATACACAAGCATTATATTTTTACCATACTTATTAAGCTCGTCTTTCAGATAATTCAAAGAATTTTCACCAAAATAAAGTTTTGTAGGGTTACAATAACTGAAATCACCTAACATAGATATTCCTCCTCGTTAATTATTTACCTTGTACCTTTATTTTAAATCTCTGCACTTTATGTGTCAAATACTTATATTGTATCAACACTTATGCTTTAAAGGCATATATCTTATTCAATTTTACATCACAGGCTCAATATTTGTTGTTAATATAACCGTCAATAACCGATTTTCTTATTCCCTCGCTAAAACAGTTTTCTTCCTTAAGCCTTACTAAAATCGTTTCCGAAGTGGAATGAAGTATGACCCCCGTATCCTTAAGTATGATTTCAAAAAGCTTGTTTTTAAGCTCCCTGCTTTTTACTTTTATAAAATATGCCTCTATTTCCCTAAAGTCCAAAAGCTCCAGTATTTTCATAGTTGCATTGTCTTTTCTTCCGTAATAATAATCTACCTGTTCCGTATATATATAGCAAAAATCTTTATGAGAAAACCTTTTAGCCTCCATAAAAGCGTCCTTTGCCATAGCATTAAAAAATTGATAGTTAAACAACCCCTTTTCCACCGAATCAATTCTCTTAAAAGGTTCATTTTTTATTGAAAGAACCGCGTCAAAATTTTTATCAAGGTATTCTTTTTTTGTCAGATCACCCTTTACATACTGGTCGATCAACGACTGTCTGTAATTAAAATATTTTTGTAATGCATTCACATTCAACACTCCAATTCCATTATTTACAGCTGGACTTTTAAAATTACACTTATTATAATTATATTAAAGTTAATTTACAAATATAATTATATAAGGAGCAATATTATGGATAGTTTTTTTAATACATATTATAACGAAATATCCCCTGCACTGCAATCCCTTGACGTAATAATAAAATCTCATTACAGCAGTATAGATATAAACGAATTAAGCTCACTGCTGCATATTACGCCAAAGGAAATAAATACTATACTTAATTCCAAACATATTACAAACCTTACATCGGAAATCATTCCCACTATTATGCTTAACGGAAGCAGCTACATATGCAAAATTTTTAAAAAATCTCTAAGCTATTACAACAGCCCCACATACACTCCCAAAGATATAGCCTACATATATAATATAGATAAAACAAAAGTGGAAAAAGCCTGCAGCACCTTACATATTACCGAAATTTCAGAAGCCAATTTGCCTCAGCTTTTCAGGCTTATATAATTTATTTACTTTTTAAGCAATAATCCCGCCGCCGTATTTTCGGCAGCTTCATTTCCCTTCAATTCTCTTAAAAGCTCAATTCCAAACTCCATTGCAGTTGCAGGGCCTCTTGAAGTTATAATGTTCCCGTCTTTAACAACATTTGCATTTTCAACTATTTCAGCGCCCCTGCACTGCTCTTCAAATCCGGGATAACACACAGCCCTTTTGCCTTTTAATATACCATTTTCACCTAACACACTTGGAG
Source organism: Clostridia bacterium (assembly GCA_030536675.1). Taxonomy (GTDB): domain Bacteria; phylum Bacillota; class Clostridia; order Lachnospirales; family CAG-274; genus Gallispira. The sequence continues at coordinate 7,873 of JAUNPM010000003.1, forward strand.
AAGCACAAATAGCAGCAACCTTCTTACCCATTTCGTTAAACCTTTTGCATACAGTCACAACTTCTCTGCTGTTCATTAAATTATTTCGCCCTTCCAATCCTCCGGGAAGAACCACCATTTCAACATTTTCAAAATCAATATCAAATATAGTGCAGTCCGCCATAAAATCAATACCGTGAGCACCCTTTATCACAGTATTTGCAGTTATGGAAACACCCTTTACATCAACTCCGCCTCTTCTTAAAACATCAATTTGAGTCAAGGCTTCAATTTCCTCACAGCCATTAGCCAAAAAAACAACTACCATATACAAAAACCTCCCATTCCATAAATTTATGTGGTATAATTATTATACTAAAATACAAATATTAATTCAAGGGTGATTAAAATGAAAAATGCGAATTATGAGATAGAAAGAAAATTTTTAATAAAAACTTTACCTGAAAATTTAGAAAACTTTACACATTACGAAATAAAACAGGGTTATATTTCCACAGACCCCACTATACGCTTACGCCGTCAGGACGATAAATATATTCTCACAGTCAAGGGTTCTGGCTTAATGAAAAAGCTTGAATACGAACTTGAACTTACAAAAGATCAATTTGAAAAGCTCTGGCAAAAAACCGAAGGCAATACAATTGAAAAAACAAGGTATATTATTCCTCTTTCAAATGGCTTAAAAGCGGAACTTGATATATACAAAGGTTTCCTTTCGGGATTTATGAATGTGGAAGTGGAATTTCCATCTACAAAAGATGCCATAATGTTTGATTCTCCTCTATGGTTTGGACAAGAAGTGACACAGGATAAGCGCTACAGCAACTCATATTTAGCAAAATTTGGTAAACCTGCAAAAAATTTATAAATTTCTCTTGCATTTTATGAAAGAATGTATTATAATATCTTATATGGTAATTCTTACCATTTTTACCAGTAAACAATTTATTATATTTTTCATAAACAGGAGGATTTTAAAATGAACAAAGAAAAACTTACCGTACTTATAGCTGATGATAACATTGATTTCTGTGATTGTCTTAGCAACTACATTGAAAAGCAAGAGGATATGGAAATAATAAGTATAGCACACGACGGTCAAGAAGCATATGACAAAATAGTAAGCAAAGCCCCCGACATTGCACTTCTTGACGGAATTATGCCAAAGCTTGACGGTATAGGTGTTCTTGAAAAACTTCATAATGAAAACAAAGCTAAAAACACAATGTGCATAATGCTTACAGCTATTACAGGGGAGGAGATCACGCAGAAAGCATTTACACTTGGAGCAAAATATTATATTGCAAAACCCTTTGATATGGAACTTCTTGTTTCAAGAATAAGACAGTTGAGAGAACCTGTAGTTAAAAAGGGAGTATTAAACACAGGTCTTTGCTACAGCAGCCATACTGATATTGACCTTGAAACACGAGTTACAAATATTCTTCACGAAGTTGGAGTTCCTGCACATATACGTGGCTATCATTATATGAGAGAAGCAATAATAATGGCTATAAACGATATAGATGTACTTAATTATATTACAAAGGAACTCTATCCCGCCATAGCAAAAAAATGTAACACCACACCAAGCAGAGTTGAAAGAGCAATAAGACACGCAATTGAGGTAGCTTGGAGCCGCGGCAAGGTAGACGCTATTGATTCCCTTTTCGGCTATACCGTTTCAAACAATAAAGGCAAGCCGACAAACAGTGAATTTATAGCACTTATTGCAGACAGATTAAGACTTGAAATAAAGGCGTCCTAATGATGTATCTAAAATAAAGCAAAGACTGTTTAAAGGGTCTTTGTTTTATTTTGTCTTAATTATTTTACTCGTGAATAAAGCGGTATGGAAACCCACACCGCTTTAAAACTAATTTTATTCTGTTAAACCTTTTATCAGCCTAATTCAGCAAAGTACTTAATAGTTCTTACCATCTGGCTTGTGTATGAATTTTCGTTGTCATACCAAGAAACAACCTGTACTTCATATAAATCATCAGCAACCTTATTTACCATAGTCTGAGTTGAATCAAATAATGAACCATAAGTAATACCGATAATATCTGAAGATACGATCTCATCTTCGTTGTAACCGAAAGAATCAGAAGCAGCAGCCTTCATAGCAGCATTGATACCTTCAACAGTTACATCAGAACCCTTAACTACAGCAGTAAGTATAGTAGTTGAACCTGTAGGAACAGGAACTCTCTGAGCTGAACCGATTAACTTGCCGTTAAGCTCGGGAATAACCAAACCGATAGCCTTAGCAGCGCCTGTAGAGTTAGGAACAATATTTACTGCAGCAGCTCTTGATCTTCTTAAATCGCCTTTTCTCTGAGGTCCGTCAAGAGTCATCTGATCGCCTGTATAAGCGTGGATAGTTGACATAATACCTGCCTGAATAGGAGCATAGTCATTAAGAGCCTTAGCCATAGGAGCTAAACAGTTTGTTGTACAAGAAGCAGCAGAGATGATCTTGTCATCAGCTGTTAAAGTACCTTCATTTACGCTGTAAACGATTGTAGGAAGGTCATTTCCTGCAGGAGCAGAAATTACAACCTTCTTAGCACCTGCTGTAATATGAGCAGAAGCCTTATCCTTAGAAGTATAGAAACCTGTACACTCAAGTACAACGTCTACATCTAACTGACCCCAAGGAAGCTTAGAAGCATCAGCTTCTTTGTAAATTTCGATTTCCTTGCCGTTTACAACAATAGAAGACTCTTTAGCTTCAACTGTACCGTTGAACTTGCCCTGAGTTGAGTCATACTTTAACAAATGAGCTAATACTTTAGGTGCAGTTAAGTCGTTAATTGCAACAACTTCATAACCGTCAGCAGCAAACATCTGTCTGAAAGCAAGTCTACCAATACGACCAAAACCATTAATAGCAACTTTAACCATTTTTGTTTCCTCCTAAAAATAAAATTAGAAAATTAAATAAAACCTGTACATTGATTTTATTTTAGTATGTTAAAAGTATAACAATGTTTTTACACGTTATACTTTCACATTTACTATTCATTATTATATCACATTTTTATCCTGCTTTAAACAATTTTTTTTAAATTTGATGTAAATTTTTTATATTTATAAAGTTATTACATTTTATTCCAATAATTTCAAAATAATTTGTGCATTTTTATCAATACCCGTAAATATATATAACCCTTATTAAAACACCGATTGATTTGATCTTTATATATTTAAGACTTCAAATCAATCGGTATCACATTAAATTATATTAATATTCACTTATTTAAAATATTCAACACCTGAAAGGAATATTTTCTGATCCTTTTCACCGGGAACATTTATAAATACTCCGTTTCCTATTCTTTCGGAATGTCCCATTTTACCAAGCACTCTTCCGTCGGGGCTTGTAATACCCTCCACAGCATATATTGAGCCGTTTGGATTGTACTTAATATCATAAGTAGGAGCACCTGCTTCATTTACATACTGTGTTGCGATCTGTCCGTTTTCTGCAAGAGCCTTAATTGTTTCCTCATCAGCCATAAATCTTCCTTCACCGTGAGAAAATGCAATTTTATGGACCTGTCCCACAGAAGTGTTCCAAAGCCACGGTGATTTATTTGATATTATTTTAGTATCCGCAAGGCAGGAAATATGACGTCCCACAGTATTAAAAGTAAGTGTAGGTGAATTTTCTGATATATCCCTTATTTCACCGTAAGGTACAAGACCCAGCTTAATAAGAGCCTGGAAGCCATTGCAAATACCAAGCATAAGACCGTCCCTGTTTTTAAGCAGGTTCATTGTAGCCTCTTTGATTTTTGGATTTCTGAATACTGCGGCAATAAACTTACCTGAGCCCTCAGGCTCGTCACCTGCTGAAAATCCACCCGGTATCATAATTATCTGACTGTTGTTTATCATTTCAGCCATTTTGTCAATGCTTTCCGCAAGCCATTCATTTTTAAGATTGCTTATTACCAAAGTATCGGCAACAGCACCTGCATTTTCAAAAGCCTTCTTTGTGTCATATTCACAATTTGTACCGGGGAATACGGGTATAAATACTCTCGGAGCCGCAATTCCCTTGCCCATATGCTTTTTAACTGCAATTTCAAAAGGCTTTATGCTTATATCGCTCTTATCAAAATTGCTGTAATACTTAGTTGGGAATATTCTTTCAAGAGGCTTGAACCAGGTTTTCTTAGCTTCCTCAAGACCTATTTCTTCACCGTTTACAACAAATTTTTCATCTTCCGTAGTTACACCTATTATTTTATAATCACAGCCCTTAAGAAGCTCTGCTATTGTTTCCTCATCATCAGGCATTTCAAGCACAAATGAACCATAGCTGTAATTAAAGAGATCATCGTCATTTATATTAACGCCAATATCATTGCCAAATGCCATTTTGCTTATTGCAGCAGCAACACCGCCCACGCCTATTGTAGCAGCGGAAAGTATTTTCTTTTCCTTAATAAGCTTGCTTACTCTTTCAAAATTTTTGATCAGCTTGTTAAATACAGGCAAATCATTTTCATCATATTTTGTAACAAGCTTAACTATTGTACTCTCAATTGTTTTAAATTCAGGAGAAATAACAGTATTAATATCTGAAACATTGACTGCAAATGACACTAAAGTCGGTGGAACATCAAGATCCATAAATGTTCCTGACATACTGTCCTTTCCTCCTATTGAAGCAGTTCCAAGCTCCATTTGAGCCTTTAACGCACCTAAAAGGGCACTGAAAGGCTTGCCCCATCTTTCAGGCTCTTCCCCAAGTCTTTCAAAATATTCCTGGAAAGTAAGTCTGCATGAATCATAGCTTCCACCTGCGGCAACAATTTTTGCAACAGATTCAACTACTGCATAAAGAGCACCGTGGAAAGGACTCCACTTTGCAACCTTTGGATTATAGCCGTAACTCATAAGTGTAACGGTTGTCGTATCCCCATCTAAAACGGGAACCTTAGCAGCCATTGCCTCAATAGGTGTAAGCTGATTTTTACCTCCGAAAGGCATAAGCACAGTGCCTGCACCTATAGTTGAATCAAATCTTTCTGAAAGCCCCTTTTGGCAGGCAACATTAAGCTCTGAAAGTACATTAAGCCATTTTTCCTTAATATTACCCGTTGTTTCAATGCTCTTTGGTTTTTCCTTAGGCTCACTTACGGCAACCTGTGCATACTGCTCTGCACCGTTTGTATCAAGGAAATCTCTTGATATATTTACAATGTCGTTACCGTTCCAGTACATTTTAAGACGTCTGTCATCTGTAACCTCTGCAACTGCAGTTGCTTCAAGATTTTCCTCATTTGCAAGGGCAATAAATCTTTCCGCATTTTCCTTGTCAACAACAACAGCCATTCTCTCCTGAGATTCGGAAATTGCAAGCTCTGTACCGTCAAGACCCTCATACTTCTTTGGAACAAGATCCAAATTTATTTCAAGCCCCTCCGCAAGCTCACCAATGGCAACAGACACACCGCCTGCACCAAAGTCGTTGCATCTTTTTATCATTCTGCTTACTTCCGCATTTCTGAACAATCTCTGTATTTTTCTTTCCGTAGGCGCATTTCCCTTTTGGACCTCAGCACCGCAGGTATGGATTGACTCCTCCGTATGCTCCTTTGAAGAGCCTGTAGCTCCGCCGCAGCCGTCACGTCCTGTTCTTCCGCCTGTAAGTATGATTACATCGCCCTTCTCGGGTCTTTTTCTTATTACGTCGCATTTTTTAGCCGCTGCAATTACAGCACCTATTTCCATTCTCTTTGCAACATATCCCTCGTCATAAATTTCAGCCACCTGACCTGTTGCAAGTCCTATCTGATTGCCGTATGAGCTGTATCCGTGAGCAGCTGAACGCACGATTTTAGACTGAGGCAGCTTTCCGGGTATAGTATCCTGCACGGGAACAGTAGGATCCCCCGCACCGGTAACTCTCATTGCCTGATACACATAGCTTCTGCCTGAAAGGGGATCTCTTATACAGCCACCTATACAGGTAGCGGCACCACCAAAAGGTTCAATTTCAGTAGGGTGATTATGAGTTTCGTTTTTGAACATTATAAGATAATCTTCCGTTTTTCCGTCAATATCCACGGGCACAACTATACTGCACGCATTTATCTCTTCTGATTCGTCAAAATCTGCAAGCTTGCCCTTAGCCTTTAAGGCTCTCATACCCATAACGGCAATATCCATTAAGCACTGAGGCTTGTTTTCTCTTCCAAGCTCCTTTTTAAGGTCCTTATACAGCTTGTATGCGTCCTCAATGACATTTCTGTACTTTCCGTCCTCAAACTTAACATCTGTAATATTTGTTGCAAATGTTGTATGTCTGCAATGGTCTGACCAATATGTGTCTATTACTCTTATTTCCGTAATGCTTGGATCTCTCTTTTCAACATCTCTGAAATATTTTTGGCAGAAAATAATATCCGCCTCACTCATTGCAAGCCCCATATCGGCTCTTAAAGTTAAAAGCTCATCCTCGTTTTTATCGATAAAGCCCTTTATTATTTCAACTGTTTTTGGTATATTCAGCTTCATTTTAAGAGTTTCGGGCTTCTCCATTGATGCTTCTCTTGAATCAACGGGGTTAATGCAGTAATTTCTTACCTTTTCAATGTCCGCAACAGACAAATTACCCTTTAACACAAATATTTTAGCCGCACTTACAACAGCCTTGTCATCTCCCGTTATGATTTGTATACACTGCATTGCAGAATCGGCTCTCTGATCGTACTGTCCCGGAAGATATTCCATTCCGAACACAGCCTCGTCATCAGACAGGTCAAAGCTCTCAATATACACATTATCAACGGGAGGCTCTGAAAATATTGTTTTTTTAGCAGCCTCAAAAGCCTCTTCGGAAATATCCTCCACATCATATCTGTAAAGTATCCTTACTCCCTCAAGTCCGTCAATTTCAAAATTTTCCTTAATATCAGTAAAAAGCTGACTTGCTTCAATATCACAGCCTTTTTTCTTTTCCACAAAAATTCTTTTAATAGCCATATCTTTACCCTTTCCGCAAAATTATTTTTTATCGTTTTCAAGAAAACCCTCAAGTCGCATTTTTTTATATTCTCCGAATTTACCCTCATCAAGAGCATTTCTTATTTCTTCCATCATATTGTTAAAGAAATACAAATTATGAATAACACAAAGCCTCATAGCAAGCATTTCCTTAGCCTTAAACAAATGCCTTATATATGCCTTTGAATATCTTCTGCACGTAGGGCACATACATTCCTTGTCAATTGGAGTATCATCAAGCTCATATTTGGCATTCATAAGATTCAGCTTGCCTTTGTTTGTATATACATTTGCGTGTCTTCCGTTTCTTGCAGGAAGAACACAGTCAAAGAAATCGATACCCCTGTCAACAGCCTCAAGAATGTTTGCAGGCGTACCCACACCCATTAAATATGTAGGCTTGTTTTTAGGCAGATAAGGTGTAACATTTTCTATTATGTCATACATTACCTCGTGACTTTCACCTACTGCAAGTCCCCCTATTGAATAGCCCGGCAAATCAAATTCGCTTATTCTTTTAGCGTGTTCAATTCTTATATCCTTAAAAACTCCGCCCTGATTTATGCCGAAAAGCAATTGATTTTTATTTATTGTATCCTCACGCATATTCAGCTCATTCATTTTAACAATACATCTTTCAAGCCAGCGTGTCGTTCTGTCAACGGAATTTTTTATATACGTCCTGTCCGCCAAAGCCGAGGGACACTCATCAAAAGCCATAGCGATCGTTGAGGCAAGATTTGACTGTATTTCCATACTTTCCTCAGGACCCATAAATATTTTATGTCCGTCAATATGAGAGCTAAAATATACTCCCTCTTCCTTTATTTTTCTTAAAGTCGTAAGAGAAAACACCTGAAATCCGCCCGAATCCGTAAGTATAGGCTTGTCCCAAACCATAAATTTGTGAAGTCCTCCAAGCTTTTTTACGACCTTGTCACCCGGTCTTAAATGCAGATGATACGTATTTGACAGCTCCACCTGACATTTTATTTCCTGCAGATCCTCTGTGGAAACAGCGCCCTTAATAGCTGCCGCAGTTCCCACATTCATAAACACAGGAGTTTCTATTGTACCATGCACGGTTTCAAACCTGCCTCTTTTGGCACTTCCCTCTGTTTTTAACAATGTATACATAGCATACCTCTTAAGTAAAGAATTATTTCTTGCTTTTCCTCTTATTATATAACATTTTTGTAAAATATTCAATTGCTTTTTACCAAATATAAATAAATAAGATAAAATTAAAAAAAACATATTTTAAATTAACAAAATAAAGAGGTATAGATAATCTATACCCCCTTCAAAAACCAAACTGATTGACAAATAACATCATTTATATCCGTCAATTTAATTTACATTTATAGTTATTTTCATTAAACACTCATTTTTGACTGTATTTCCTCTTTATCCGCATTTTCCGTGCTTCCGCTCATAATTATCTCACCCTTATCCATAAGATAAAATTCATCTGCAACGTCTAGCACAAAGTCCAAATACTGTTCAACAATAAGAATTGATATACCCGTCCATTCATTTATTTTTTTTATTGCATATCCAATATCCTCAATAATTGACGGCTGAATACCCTCCGTAGGCTCATCGAGAATAAGGAGCTTAGGCTCTGAAGCAAGGGCTCTTGCAATTGCAAGCTGCTGCTGCTGACCTCCCGAAAGATCTCCTCCCTTTCTTAAGGCAAATTTTGAAATAACGGGAAAGAGAGATATAACATTATCGGGTATCTTTGCCTTGCCCCCTTTAATTGTTAAGCCCAGCTTTAAATTTTCCTCCACAGTCATTTGAGGAAAAATATCTCTGCCTTGGGGCACGTATCCAATACCCAGTTTTGCTCTTTCATAGGGCTTGCACTTTATCATTTCATATCCGTCAAATTTTATTGACCCCTTTGGAGTTTTTGTAAGCCCCATTATTGATTTAAGAGTTGTGGATTTCCCTACGCCGTTTCTTCCTATAAGAGCAACAATTTTCCCCTTAGGCACATTCAGTGTTAAATCATTTATTATTTTACTGTCCCCGTAATAAGAATCAAGTCCGCTGATTTTAAGCATTTCTTTCACCACCTCTGCCAAGATATACCTTCTGCACGGTTTCGTCACTTAATACGGCGTCTACACTGCCTTCCGTAAGCACCTTACCCTCGTGCATTACCGTTACTCTGTCGGAATACATTTTTACAAATTCCATATCGTGCTCTACTACAATAACAGTACAGCTTTCCTGTATTTTTTTTAGTATCTCACCTGTTTTATATGTTTCGGGCTTACCCATACCCGCAACTGGCTCGTCAAGCATAATTATCTTAGGTCTCTGCACAAGGAGCATACCTATTTCAAGCCATTGCTTCTGCCCGTGAGCGAGATTTTTTGCTGTAACGTTTTTCTTGTCCTTAAGATCTATCATATCAAGTATCTCATCAATTCTTTCAAGGTCACTTTCAGATGCCTTTGCAAAAATAGACTCTATTACCTTTCTTCCGTTTTTAAGAGAAAGCTCCATATTTTCCTGAACGGTCAAATTAACAAATACCGAAGGCACCTGAAACTTTCTGCCTATTCCAAGCCCCACTATTTTGTATTCCTTTGTTCCCGTAAGCTGTATGCTTTTTCCTTCCGAAGGATAATACATTACCTTGCCTGCTGTAGGTTTTGTTTTGCCGCATATAATATCCAGAAGCGTCGTCTTTCCCGCACCGTTCGGACCTATGAAAAAATGTATGGTATTTTCCTTCACATCAATATCCACATCAGTCAATGCCTTAAATCCGTCAAATGAAACGGAAATTTTATCCAGTCTTAAAATAGTTCTCTCCGACATTACGCAGCACTTCCTTCCTTTGATTTAAGGGCTGTAAGCCTTTGAAAAGCGTCGGATACAAAGCCCACGATACCTCTTCTGAAAAACAATATTACAACAGTAAAGAATATACCTATTATGTACTGCCACATATCGGGAAAAGCCGAACTTATGCCGAATTCACAGCCTGAAACAAGTATTGCGCCTATAACAGCCCCTATAAGAGAGCCTCTTCCGCCTACTGCGACCCATATTATCATTGATACGGAAAATGAAATAGTCATTTCCGATGTTGATATTGAATTGTTCAGATTTACATAAATCGCCCCCGCAGCAGCTGCAAAAATTGCTGAAAGCACATATATAAAAGTTTTAAAGCTGCTTACACAATAGCCTGAAAAATGAGTTCTGTTTTCACCGTCCCTTATGGCAATAAGTATTTTGCCGAATTTCGTGCCCAGTAAAAACGTTGACAAAGCATAAACAAGCACAAGCGCGGCAAGAGCAGCATAAAACAAAATTTTAATATTTGTACTGTCATAATATGAGCCTATTATCGTGTCAATTCCCGTAATACCGTTTGTACCGTTTGTATAAGGCTGTAAGCCGTTAAACAAAGTATACATAGCCCAAGTAAGAGCTTGAGAAATAATTGAGAAATACACACCTCTTACTCTGTTTTTAAACGTAAAATATCCTATAAGTGCCGCAAGAAGCCCCGGCACGACCAAAATTAAAATAAGAGAAACAGGCAGATTTAAAAACGGCTTCCAAAACCAGGGTAATTCAGTAAAACCGCCTCTTTGCATAAAGTCTGTTATTTTTCCTCCTGTTTTCTGCATAAGCAGATACATAGCCATACCATATCCGCCAAGGCAAAAATAGATACCGTGTCCAAGGCTGAGTATGCCCGTATATCCCCATATCAGGTCAAGACCTATGGCTACTATGGCAAATGTAATGTATCTTCCGTATCTTACGATGCTTGAAGATTTCAAAAGCCCAATATCCGCAAAAAGAGGTATTAAAGCAAGCAAAATTACTATTATTGTAAAAACAATATTTTTTGTATTTTTCTTTAAAAAGCTCATAATATTACCTCCCTATTCATCAAGTGATCTGCTCTTTATGGCAAAAAGCCCCTGTGGCTTCCACTGTAAGAAAACGATCACAAGAATAAGCACAAGGAACTTGGCAATTGAAGCTGATGTCAGTGTTTCAAGTGTAATATTTGAAATACCTATAACTCCTGCCCCCGTAAACGTACCTATCAGCTTGCCTACGCCTCCAAGCACAACAACCATAAATGTATCAACAATGTACTTTGTGCCAAGTGTTGAATCAATAGAGAACAGCAGTGAAATAGAACAGCCTGCAATTCCCGCAAGTCCCGAACCTATGCCAAATGTAACACAATCCATAACCTTTGTATTTATGCCAAGACACTGTGCCATACTTCTGTTCTGCATTGTCGCTCTCATTCTTGCACCAAAGGAAGTTTTATACATTAATAACCATATTCCCAAAAGACATATGACCATTACAAAAATTATGAATAAACGTACATATGAAAAACTTGTTGTGCCTCCTATGCTTCCCTGTAAAAAGCTTGGAGCCTTAACGTTTACGGGCTGTGCGCCGAATATTGAACGTGCCGCCTGCTGAAGCACAAGAGAAACGCCCCACGTTGCAAGCAAACTGTCTATTTCTCTTCCGTAAAGCCTTGATATTACAAGCCTTTCAAGTATAACTCCTATTAAAAAAGCCACACCAAACGAAACAAATAACGAAACTATATAATAAAGGTCAAAAAAACTTTCAGGCAGATTTTTGCTGAAAATATCCTGCACCACATATGTTGTATATGCTCCTATCATAATAAACTCACCGTGAGCCATATTGATTACACGCATAAGACCAAATGTGATAGCAAGCCCCAATGCCGTAAGCAGCAATATTGAAGATGTACTTATACCATTAAATATCATAGTTGCTATATCCATACTGTCACTTCCTTTACAATATAAACGGGCGGCAGTAACAATGCCGCCCGCAAATCATTGATCAAACAAATTTTTATTCCAGAGGCTGTAAATTTGCAGCTACAGCCCAATCATATGTAGTTAAATAAGGATCAGGCTCCACAGGTGCGTCCGTTGCCTTAACTTCATTAATTGTACCGTCAGCAGAGATCTTACCTATTCTTACGGTTTTTGAAATGTGCTGATTTTCCGCATTTACAACGACCTTTCCTTCGGGAGCTTGGAATTCAATACCTCCCGCAGCTGCCTTTACTGCGTCCACATCAAAACTTCCTGCCGCTTCGCAGGCAGCCTTCCATAAATAAACACCTATATATGCCGCTTCAACAGGGTCAGATGTAACTCTGTCCTCACCGAACTTAGCCTTATATGCCGCTACAAACTTTTCATTTTCGGGAGTATCTGTTGTCATATAATAATTCCAGGCTACAAGATGACCGTCCAAAAGATTTGCACCTATTGAATTTACTTCCTCCTCTGCAATAGAGAAAGACATTGTCATTACATCGTCTGAACTTACACCTGCGTCTGCAAGCTGCTTAAAGAAGGCTACGTTTGAATCACCGTTTAATGTATTTATTACAACATCGGGCTGCTTTGACTTAATATCCGCAATTATCGTCTGGAAATCAGTATGCCCCATTGGCACATACTGCTCTGCAACCGTTTCAAGTCCCAACGCTGATATTTGAGCCTTTGCTATCATATTTGCAGTCTGTGGGAACACATAGTCTGAACCCAAAAGATAGAACGTCTTATATCCCATATCCTCTGCACAATATTCAATAGCGGGAACAGCCTGCTGATTAGGAGCAGCACCCATATACATAATGTTAGGTGATGACTCCATACCCTCATACTGAACGGGATACCAAAGCAATGCATTGTTTCCCTCAACAACAGGCTTAACAGCCTTTCTTGAAGCTGATGTCCAGCAGCCGAAAATCGTTGCCACCTCGTCGTCCTGAATCAATTTCTGTGCCTTTTCCGCAAACTTTGAAGGCTCTGAAGCACCGTCCTCTTCAACGGCTTCTATCTGCTTGCCAAGCACGCCGCCTGCTGCATTTATTTCCTCAATTGCAAGAAGCTCCGCATCTCTTACGGAAGTTTCCGAAATTGCCATTGTTCCTGAAAGGGAATGTAACAAACCTACCTTTACGGTTTCTCCGTCAGCTGATTCACTTCCGCCTTCACCGCCTGAGCTGTTGCCGCCGCAGGCACTCATTGAAACAGCAGTTACAATACCTGCCGTAATTAACGCTAATTTTTTTAATAACTTACACTTCATCTTATTTTCCTCCTTTTATCGAACAAAAAAGGCGTTTAAATTATATCATTACGATATAACTTAAACACCCTTGTTTATTCTAAAAATAATTTGAATTATAATACAGGAATCAATTCATAAATTCCATATTATGGTCTTGATTATAGCAATTTTTATGTTTCTTGTCAACTAATTTTTGAATTTTTTTTATATAAATTATTCACTTTTATATAAAATAACATTTTTCGTCATTAAACTCCCTTTTACGACAATTTTTTCAAGGCTCCTTCACACCTTGCGCCCCACGCTTTTTCTTTCAACGATTTCCGCCTTCACTACAACACCGTTTTCAACGCTGTTCCCCTCTATAATGTCACTTAATATTGTCGCACACAGCTGCCCCTGCAATTCGGGCTTGTTTTCTATTGTTGTAAGCTCAGGCTCGCAAATTATTGTTTCACGGCAGTTGTTGCAGCCTGTCACCGCAACATCTTCTGGTATACATAATCCCAGCTCCTTAAATCTTTTCATTACTCCTATTGCCGTAATATCCTCACCGCATACGACGCCGTCAAATTTACAGCCCTTTTCCATTATTATGTCTGCGGCTCTTCGTCCCCCCTCCAAGCCGTATTCCGTTTCTATTATCCTTTCATCACTGTCCAAAACATTTCGCAGCTTAAGCGCCTCCTTAAAGCCGCTTGCTTTAATGTCAGCAGACGGTGTATCCATATCGTGAACATAAAACAATTCCCTATATCCCCTGTCAAAAAGATGATCCGTCATTTCACGTATAGACCCTCTGTCGTCCACCATAACACTTCTGAAATTTTTGTACGGCAAACTTCCGTTTGCAATAACAACGGGAATATCACTTAAAAGAGCAATGTTTTCCTCCGTATCTATAATGTTTGCAAAAACCGAACCAATAAGCACGATCCCGTCAACCTGCTTTTCCGCAAGTATTTTAACATACCTTGCACATTCCTCGGCGGAATTTCCTATATTGCATACTGTAACATTGTAGCCCTTTTTACTGAATATTCTTTCAATTATATATATTGTCTTGGCATAATGAGGCACTCTTACGTCCACAGTAAGCACCGCAATGCTTTTCATTGTCTTTGTTACCATACCCCTTGCTATGGCGCTTGGCTTGTAATTATATTTTTTTAATACCTCTTCAACTCTCTTTTTGACCTCAGGATTTACATTAGTCTTTTTGTTTATAACTCTTGAAACCGTTGAAATCGAAGTACCCGCTTCTCTTGCTATGTCATATATGTTCATATGTATCACTCCCTGTCATAATTTAAATATAACATATAAAACAGCAAATTTCAAGAGAAAAAAGCGCTTTCACAACTCCAAAACCCAAAATATAAACAGCTTACCCACTTTATCAGTATGCTTTATAAACATTTAATTATATGTGTTAAATAATTCCTTTATTACATCTTATCAAAAATCCTGCTTTAGGCTTTTACTGAAAATGCTTATTAGATAATTTATGCAAAAAAATATTTGATGTGGTCCCAAACCACATCAAATATTAAATACCCCTTTTAATCCTCACCTTGGCAATTCTTGCATATACCATAAAAATTAACATCAAAAGAATCAATTTTGAAATTCGATAACTCCTGCAGCTCACTTATATTTTTATCAATGTCCACATCACCGTAATAATCATATACATTATGACACTTTTTGCATATAACGTGGGCATGGCGGCTTGTGTCTGCATCATAACGATTACTGTCCTCACTCACATTAAACTCTCTTACAAGATTCACATCTCTGAGTGACGCAACGGTTTTATACACTGTTGCAAGGCTCATTGTGGGAAACTCATCTTTAAGATCATTGTATATTGTTTCGACAGTAGGGTGGCTTCCTGTATTCATTAGATAAGTATATATTGCCAAACGCTGTGGAGTTACCTTGAGCTTATTTGCCTTTAAATTTTCCGCAAGCTTGTTCATAGTATCCTCCTTTATAATAATTATTGTTATTTAATAATAATATAAATTTGATATTTTGTCAAGTCTTTTCATTAATATACCAAAATCTTAATATATTTAACACAAATTATTTTCCACACACCTCTAAGCCTATTCAAATATGCATATTGTCCAAAATTTATAAATCGTTCAAAAAAAATACCGCCTAATCAAAAGACTAAGCGGTATACGATAACCAAAGGAATACTTGGCAGCCGCCCCATTCTACTGCATCTCTCGGGTTTCCCCTGTCAAGCCATCGGCGTGTGGACGGGGGCGAAATTTTCCACCTCAAGTATCCCTATATTATTGTATTTATATTATATCTCATTTATTTTTTTTGTAAAGTATTTCTTTATTTTTTAATAGTCGCCCCCACTCTTTATTATTAATATATTTCAAAATAAAAGCACCTAACATCAATCTGTCAAGTGCTCCTATTTCACAACTTCTTTTATATTTAACACAAATTATTTTCCACACACCTCTAAGCCTATTCAAATATGCATATTGTCCAAAATTTATAAATCGTTCAAAAAAGCATTGAAAAAACTTAAAAATCAATGTATAATATAAAAAGAAGGTGATAAGCAAGCTTGCCTATCACCCCTGTGCATACATAATATATAAATAGCCTGTTTATATATTATATTTTAAATACCTTTTTTATTTAAGAACATTCCCCTAACACTTCTTATTTAGAAAAGGTATTTTTATTTATAATAAACCAATGTGTCTAATAAATACGATATATTAAGCCGGACTCCAAGCAGGATCGATCCAGTAATTTCCTGTTACAGACCAAAGTCTTTTATACTTAACACCGTTTATGTATCTATATTTATATTCTGTAATTTCACCTCTTGGAGAAATCTCTGATACTGTTTCAGCATTGTTAGCTTCTGGCTCATTTGCCATTACACTTGAAACACTTCCAAATAAACACATAAATGACATTGTTAAAACTATTAAAAGTTTTGCCTTCACTCTTAACACCTCACTTCTTTATTACAGGTACATTCGGAAAACTATTTATATCTATTTCATACAAAAGCACTTTATCGTTATAGTATAAATAATATACTCCATTATCTTCCATAATATACGAATTTTCTGCATTAAAATTAAAATCACCATTAAATGTTTCGTTAGAACTAGGTTCCCAACCTGGTTGTACAACAAACCTACAGGATACAAACACATATGTAAGCACTAATAATATAATTGAAATACACATTGGAATATTAACTTTATTTACATATCCTATGATTTTAAATCTTTCCAACAACAATTTATCGGATCTTTTTCCCATAAAAGGAGTTATGTAATCTATCCTTGGTCCATTATTTTCTAATATAATTTCAAAAACCTTAAAAACACATTTAATATATTCGCATTTCTTAAAATTGTTCATTCCTTTTGTTACCTTGGAATCAACATATACCTCTATAATATTGTTAATATATCTTTTATACAAATGTACAACGGGATTCCACCAAAACACCATTTCCAATATATTTACTAACAATCCTAACCAATTTGTCCCATATTTAAAATTAGCAAGCTCGTGAAGTAATATATACCTTAGCTCATCTTCCGTGTATTCATATTCATTTAAAAAT
>JAUNPM010000171.1 GCA_030536675.1 Clostridia bacterium
TTTTTATATAAAATCTTTTGAATTTTTATCTTGACATATTACCAGATTGCTTATATCTTTTTTTTGAACAATGGAAACCTCTGCCATATAAACTGCTCCTTTCAAAATAAATAGTTTTTAATAAAAAAAGACAAGGTTATTTTAAAAACATCCTTGTCCTTTTAATAAGCAATTATTTTTTGTTTTGCTTGTCAGCTACATAATAACCCAATTCCGTTTATAAAACGTCTAATTTTTTTCAACCGTTTATTCCTTCAATAAATTTCCATATGCCTGTACTTTAAGCCTTAAATTTATTTCTTGGATGCTTTTTACTCAATATGCTTTTTTCCTTTGTATTGGAGATATGAGTATATATTTGAGTTGTGGCTATGGAACTATGCCCCAATAAGTGTTGTATGTATCTAATGTCAACATCATTATCCAAAAGATATGTTGCAAAGGAGTGTCTAAACATATGGGGTGTTATATGATAATTTATCCCACACTCCTTTATGTATTTTGTTATCATATTTCTTGCTGACTGCTCTGAATACCGATTTTTCAGTCTGTTAGTAAAAAAATATTCATCTCCTTCTTTAGAATTTAATTCTGCATACTTCCTTAAAGCTTTTATAACTTGTGGATTTGGTATGCTTATTACTCTTTCTTTAGCGCCTTTACCATATATTTTGATATATTTCTCTTTTAAATTTACATCTCTTACTTTTAAAGAGCATAACTCACTTATTCTTGCACCCGTTGCAAATAATAACTCTAATATAGCAACGCTTCTTAAATCAACCTCATATTGGTATTTACTTGTAATATATTGTGTTTGACTGTGTGCATAAACCAATATCTTCTCAATATCAGATAAATCTATTGTTTTGGGTAATACAACAGGTTCTCTATACTTCAATTTTATTTTGCTAAAGGGATTTACTTCTATTATTTCCTCATATTCAAGGAAATTATAAAAAGCCTTTAATGTGGCTATTTTCCTTTTAGCTGATTTTGGCTTGTACTTGTTATGAAGATATGAGATATAACCTGTCAAATTTTCTTTGCTGCACCAATTTTTGTTTTCTCTCATAAATTCATTAAACTGATTTAAATCAATATCATATGCTTTTACCGTTCCCTTGCTTAATCCTCTCTGATGTAAGCAAAAATCTAAAAAATCTTTTACTGATTTTGAATATTGCATCTTTCCTGCCTCCTTAATGTTTTTATTAAGTATACAGGAAAGCTGTGATTTAATCTAATTTTTAACTGATTGTTTATTATATGTCTTTATGTCATCAATCACTAAAGAAATAACTAAAGCATCTATATCAATTACATTAATAAACTCTTTAAAGCACTTATAAACGACCAATTTTAAAAAATATTAAAATTTTATTTATATTTTCTATAAACCAAATATTAATCTTATGTTACAAACTTCAAATTTATGCCATAAACTCTTGACAAACTCTCAAAATTTATGTAAAATAGGTTGTAACATTTACGTAACAAATATAAGAAAGGAAGTCTTTTATGTTAAAACTTAAACTTTTAGCAGGAGCCGTTACAGCAGGGTGTATGCTTACCATATCTATGGTTTCAGCTGCTTACGCTTCCAACTTAGCAAAAGTTACAGCAACTTCCGTAAATCTTCGATCATACAATTCCACAGAAGCAAGAATACTCGGTACAGCCAATATGGGTGAAACTCTTACAATTACGGGTAATGCCAACAACGGCTGGTTTAAAGTAAGTAAGGTCGGTCTTGACAATGCTTTTATTAGTTCCGATTACATATCAATTTATCAGACAGACGCTACTTGTATAGGCGACAATGTTAATGTACGTACAAGCCCTTCCCCAACATCTGCTTCAATAGGCACAGCTTCAAAGGGTCAGGTTTTTGTCACTTCAGGTAAATGCGGAGATTGGTATCAGATCAAATTTAACGGAAACACGGGATATATTCATTCCGATTATATGCAAGGCACACTTTTGCAGTACCTTCCATCTGTACAAGCTCCTACGGCATCAGCCGAAGTAACCGCAAAGGCGTCAGATGATAAACAATCATCTGATGACGATATATATGCTGTTGTAGAAGTTCCTTCACTTAATTTAAGAGCAGATGCTTCTACGGATTCTGAAATTATACGTTCACTTCCAAGCGGTTATAACTTATCCGTTTCAGGCTACAAAGACGGTTGGGTTCTTGTATCCGATGGCGACGATAACGAAGGATATGTAAAAGCAGAATACATAAATCTTAAAAACGGCAAGAAGCCCGATAATTCAGTTACATCAGATTCCGACGATGAATTTGACTTTGAATATGAAAAGTCATATGTAAACAAAGGCCCTGTTGACTGCAGAGATTTGATAGAATACGCAAAGGAATATTTAGGTACTCCTTACGTATGGGGTGGTACGGATCTGGTTGCAGGTGTAGATTGTTCAGGCTTCATATACAGTGTTTACAATCATTTTGGAATAACACTTAACAGAACCTCAAGAGATATGTATACTCAGGGTACTGCTGTTTCAAAATCCGAACTTGTGCCCGGAGATCTGCTTTTCTTTAACACAGGAGGAGATTCAGTTATATCTCACGTAGGTATGTACATAGGCGAAGGACAATATATCCATTCAACCAACGGCGCAGGAGGCGGAGTTACAATTTCCGATTTAGGTGACAGTTACTCAACTTCTACATATGTAGGCGCAAAACGAATACTTGAATAAAGCTAATAAATCCATAAAACCTAAGCTGGTGCAAGCACACATTTGCATCAGCTTTTTTATTCTGTATTTTATTATTACTATTAGACCCATATTAAACAAAAACTATTGCTATTATTAAATAAAATGTGGTATTATATTTAACAGGAGGTGCAGCTATGGCATTTGACGGAATTACAATTTCAGCATTAATTTCTGAAATCAAAGATAAAATTACAGGCGGCAGAGTAGACAAAATATATCAGCCCGAAAAAGATGAAATAATACTTGGCATAAGGAGTTTGGGAAAGGCATATAAACTTTTGCTTACAGCAAATCCCTCTAACCCCAAATTTCATTTTACAAAAGAAAACAGAAGCAATCCTATGAACCCTCCTCTTTTTTGTATGGTTATGAGGAAACACCTTCAAAGCGGAAAAATTATAGCTATAGACCAGCCCAACTTTGACAGAATAATTAATATTTATATAGAGTCAATGAATGAAATGGGAGATTATTCCGTAAAAAAACTTATATTTGAAATTATGGGCAGGCACAGCAATATTATACTTGTAGACGATAATAATATTATACTTGATTGTATTAAACACATTACTCACGATAAAAGCTCCGTAAGAGAAGTTCTTCCCGGACGTGAATATATAATGCCCCCTTCTCAGGACAAATTTAACACAATGGATCTAAATATAAACAATTTCAATCAAGCTTTTGAAAACTCACTTACAAAGAAAGTACAGTCTATGATATACCAAAGCTACACGGGTATAAGCCCCGTTGCCGCCTCTGAAATATGCGTCCGAGCACAGACAGACCCGTCGGATTATTGCAGTCAAATCACCGGCACAGATAAAGACAGGCTTTTCAAAGCCTTTAACAATTTTGTTAATGATATTAAGTCTGCAAATTTCAATCCACAAATTATTACAGATGAATCAGGCAAGGCAATTGACTTTTCCGTATATAATATGGTTCAGTATTCAGGATATAAATTTAAATTTTATGATTCCGTTTCAGAACTTACGGAAGACTTTTACAAAACAAAGGATTTTACTTACAGAATCAATCAAAAAACACAGGATCTAAGAAAACTTGTATCACAAAATATCGAAAGATGTGTACGTAAAAAAGAAATACAACAAAACACTTTGAAAGAAATTGAAAACCGAGATACATTAAGACTGTACGGAGAAATCATAACAGCAAATATTTATTCCATTAAACAGGGAATGACCACTGTCCGACTGCCTAATTTTTATTCGGAAAATTATGAAAACATTGTTATACCCCTTGACGGAGATAAAACTCCTTC
>JAUNPM010000004.1:0-778 GCA_030536675.1 Clostridia bacterium
TTGGCACAAGAAATTTAAAAGCAGGCTGTGCAGGTTCAATTTATAATATTTTACAGGACAGCAGATTTAATCATATTGTGGAAATTAAGGAAGGTATAAGAGCACAAGAATGTACCAATCTTATGAAAAAGTTTTTTAAAAAGTTCAGACAAAAAGGTGAATTGAGAAATATTCCGGGTGTAGGAAAAAATATGGAATTACATTTAAAAAGTTTAGGTATAAATTGTGTTGAAGATCTAAAGGGAAAAGATCCCGAAGAGCTTTATGAGAGAGAATGTAAAATGAAGGAAACTGAAATTGACAGATGTGTTCTTTATGTTTACAGACTTGCCGTCTATTATGCCGAAAATGAAAATTGGGATGAAAATAAACTTAAATGGTGGTACTGGAAAGATAAGAAATATATAAGAAATTAATAAGGGTGAATGTATGAAAGCAGTTATTTTTGACTTTGACGGAACTATTGCCGACAGTTCTTATGTGTGGCAAAAGGTAGATGAGGATTTTTTCAGAAAAAGAGGAATGGAAGTTCCTTTAGATTATGTAGAGGCAATAAGTACTATGAGTTTTTATGAAGGAGCTGTTTTTACAAAAGAAAAGTATAATTTGCCCGAAACACCTGAAGATATTATGGCCGAATGGAAAGTACACGCACAATTTGAGTATGCAAATAATGTTAAGCTTAAGCCCTATGTAAAGGAGTACATAGCCTATTTAAAAAATAAGGGATATAAAACAGGCATTGCTACTGCGTCAAATCCCGAATTTTATTTGCCTG
>JAUNPM010000004.1:788-4473 GCA_030536675.1 Clostridia bacterium
AGTTAAATTATTTGACGCTTTTGCAGATGGTGTAAGCGGTGTAAGGGGAAAGGATTTTCCTGATATATATATATTGTGTGCCGAAAAAATGGGTATTGAACCTGAAGATTGTATGGTATATGAAGATATTGTAAAGGGTATAAGGTCTGCTAAGTCAGCAGGTATGAAAGTTACCGCTGTTTATGACGAAGCAGGTAAAAAAAATTGGAATGAAGTTAAGGGGGAAGCAGATCATTTTATAATGAGTTTTAAGGAGAAATTATAAATATTTAAATTATTTTAATTGTAAGGATAAGCTGAACATTGTATGATATTTGCAGCTTACCCTTATTTGTTGTGTATATTTGCAGCTTTTTATAAATAAAGTAGTATTACTTTAAGGCTTTAATTATAAAATAAGATAGGCGGCATTTATACTGCTTATTTAAAATTTGATTGTTTTAGGTTCATCTGTAAATGAATATATTGTTGCAGTACCGTATTCAAAGAAGAATACAGTCATTAAATTATCATCGACTGTATACATACTGCTTATTGAGGCTTTGTTTTCCTCAAACATTGCAACTCTTGCTTCTCGGCGTAAGTCTTCTTTAACTTTGCCCTCTACTCTTATCCATGTTCCTTTGTGCATACCACAGATTTCGATTTGTCCGTTCTTTTTCATCTGGTTATATACATTTTTTTGATTGTTGGTACCAATATAAAGTTTGCCCTCAAAGCTGCATACGGCGCCAAAGGGTCTTACGTGTGCTTGTCCCTCTTCACAGGTCGCAAGATAAAACGTTCCGCAGGATCTTAAATATTCAATTACTTCGTTCATACTAAAAACTCCTTTCAATTTTGTAGTTGTATTTTTTTCTTTCTTCGTATATAATTATATATTGTAACGAGAAAAAATACAAGTACGATATTTAATGATACCGGTATCAGAAAGGAACGTATTAATGGCAAAAAAAGAATTATTTGGACGTTGTCCATATGTGACAGCGCAAAAAGTATTAACAGGAAAATGGTCTATGTATATTTTGTATCTTTTAACAGAGGGACCTATACGTTTCAATGAGCTTCAAAGACGTATGCCTGAGGAAATAACTCATACAACTTTATCACGGCAGTTAAAAACCCTTGAAGATGAGGGTCTTATTATTCGGACAGAATATAATCAAATTCCTCCAAAAGTTGAGTATAGTTTAAGTGAAATAGGTGAAAAGTTCAGAAAAGTTTTATCTGTTCTTGAAATATGGGGGAATGAATATATTAAATATCTAAATGAGAAATGAAAAATATTATTGTTAAATTAAATAATGTTTAATTAAATTTATGTTGACATTTATATAAATAAATAGTAAAATATAATAGTCCTGTGCTAGTCGGGGAGGTAGCGGTGCCCTGTAGTCTGCAATCCGCTTTAGCAGAGATTATGTTCTCATTGAGGCTTTAGTTTGTGGGGTCAGCCTGCCGACTTTTGATGTTGACGATTGAGTCTTGCGCAACGGGAACCTGTGAACCGTGTCAGATCCGGAAGGAAGCAGCACTAAGCAGTCATTCTCGTGTGTTGTAAGGTAGCTTGATTTGAGTTAAAATCGGTTGTAACGCTCGGAAGCTACTGTCAAGGTGGAATGCACAGGATTTTTAAATTGTATAATATTTTTGAGGGGGTTGTGTTTTTTCACAACCCCTATTCTTCACTTAAAGTATAGTTTTCCCTTATATTAATGTTAATATTTTGAACAAAATCAATTAACATAGAGGACACAGTGACCGTAATAAGAGAAAAAACGATACGGCTTAAAGGTATATAAGTTAATGACAAAATAAGTACCGTAATATCTGTTAAAAGATATGACTTTGATAAACGCCATTTTGTTTTATGTGATATTGCAAGAGCAAGAGCGTCGTCGCCTCCGCTTGAACCACCCTGCCTTATAATAAGCCCCACTCCCAAACCTACAAACATTCCTCCAAGCAGTGCAGCAACAAGAGGATAATTTGAAAGGTTTGGAAGCAGTGGCGGAAAATGCTCCCAAATCTTGAAGAAAGCTCATACGCTTAATGTAGATATAATGGAACGTTTTATAAATGAACTGCCTAAAAAACTTAATGCAAGTATATAGCAGCCTATATCAAGTATTGGTGTTATAACAGAAGGTGAAACATTAAACAAGTGATTTATTAAAAGCATAAATCCAAGTATTCCACCTTCCGTGATCCCTGTTTGTTGATGTATGTTATATATTCCAAAGGAAGTAACGGCGGCTCCAAAAAAAATTAACGATACATCGCCTATATAGGAGCGAATTTTTTTTATAAACATTTAATATCTCCCTTTTTACAATGTGCTTTTTTACTTTTATTTAAAGTGGATTTCTTTCTATTTTTTTAGCCCTTCTGGGATATTTATTTGGTGTAGGATTTATTTTTTTTATAATAATAATGGTGTGTTTTAAATCGGTTTCGGGCAAGGATACTTCCTCTATACGTTCCGTTTTTCCTCCAAGTTCATTAATTGCGTTTTCCGCATTTTTTATTTCGTCGTATACCAAGGGTCCCTTTAAAGCTATCATATATCCCCCTTCTTTTACAAAAGGAAGGTCAAATTCTGCCAATATATTTAAGGGTGCAACTGCTCTTGAAACAGCAATATCAAATTTCTCTCTTAAATTAATATCATTTCCCATATCCTCTGCTCTGCCGTGTATAAATTGTGCGTTAATATTTATATTTTGACAGACCTCACCGAGAAAGTTAAGTCTTTTTGTAAGAGAATCAAGAAGTGTAAGCTTTATTGACGGCTCCGCAATTTTTAAAGGAAGTCCCGGAAAACCTGCACCTGTACCCACATCTATAACACTTTTATTTTTAAAATCCATTATGTTAAGGGGTAAAACACTGTCTGCAAAGTGCTTTATAACAACCTCTCTGTCTTCGGTAATTCCCGTTAAATTCATTATCTTATTCCATTCAACAAGAATGTTTTTGTATTTTATAAATTGACAGGCTTTATTATTGTCTATATTTATATTAAGTTTATTAAAATAATTTATTAAAAAGTTTTCCATTAGTCTATATGTCTTGCCTTTCTGATACCGTTTAAAATTATTTTTTTACATTCAACAGCCTTATTTTTATCCATTGGTTCAATTCCTTTAAGAGGATATTCCATTCCAAGGGCTTCATATTTTTTTACTCCCATTGTGTGATATGGAAGCACGTCAAGTGCCTTTACATTTTTTAAGGAGCCTATAAATTCACCCAATTTAAAAAGATATTTTTCATTATCTGTGATACTTGGAACAACTACGTGTCTGATCCATATTGTGACATTGTTTTTATCAAGATATTTTGCAAATTCAAGTATATTATCGTTTTTTTGCTCTGTAAGTTTAATATGCTCTTCAGGATCAATATGTTTTATATCAAGCATAACGAGGTCAGTATACTTAATGAGCTCGTCAAATTTTGATGTGTTTTGAGGAGTAAATGTGATGCCTGATGTATCAAGGCAGGTGTGTATATTTTCTTCCTTGCATTTTTTAAAAAGCTCTGTTACAAAATCAATTTGCAAAAGAGGTTCTCCTCCTGTTGCGGTAATTCCTCCGTTTTTATAAAAAGCCCTGTTTCTGTTAAATTCCTCTATTATTTCTTCTACTGTCATTTCAGTACCGCCGCCCGGTTCCCATGTATC
>JAUNPM010000004.1:4483-24600 GCA_030536675.1 Clostridia bacterium
GTATCGGGATTATGGCAGTATTTACATCTCATTGGACATCCTTTGAAAAAAAGAACGAAACGTATGCCCGGACCGTCTACACTTCCGAAGCTTTCTACAGAATGTATGTGTCCTATCATATTTGTCATCTCCCATATTTTTTTGTCAATTTATAATTAT
The DNA here is from genome assembly GCA_030536675.1 of Clostridia bacterium. Lineage (GTDB taxonomy): Bacteria > Bacillota > Clostridia > Lachnospirales > CAG-274 > Gallispira. The sequence continues at coordinate 4,643 of JAUNPM010000004.1, forward strand.
AGTATAAACTAAAAAAGGCGGTTAGTAAACCGCCCTTTAAAAATTTTATTAATTAGATCTCATCGTGGAAAGTTCTTGAAATAACTTCATCCTGCTGTTCTTTAGTAAGCTTGTTAAAGTTTACAGCATATCCTGAAACTCTTACTGTAAGCTGAGGATACTTTTCAGGATGAGTCTGTGCATCAAGTAATGTTTCCTTTGTAAATACATTTACATTTAAATGATGTCCGCCTTTTTCAGCATATCCATCAAGAATATTAACTAAATTATCTACCTGCTGTTCGTTAGCCATAATAAAATCCTCCTTATAAATAATAACTATTAATTTTCTTCTTCGTCCATACCCTCAAAAAGAGTAGGAACCTGACAAGCCAAATTCCCTTTTGCACAATCAATGGAAACTGTTTTGTCAACTTTTACACTGTCGGCATTTACTTCACCTGTTTCATCAACGGAAACATTAAGGTGACCGCCGTCATTTGACATAAAGCTGTCTATCATAGCAACTATGTCATCAATTTTAGACTGACTCATATAAAATCACTCTTTCTTATTTGTCTAAATCTAAATCAACTTCAAGATCTCCGTGGAAAATTTTATCTTCCTTGCCCAAAGCACCCGGAATAATTGAGAATGTATCTGAAATACCGTCCTGTGCATCTTTAAACGGAATCTTTGCTACTGATGCAAGAGAAGCTACTGCACCGTGAGAATCTCTGTGGTGCATTGGGTTAGCACCCGGAGCAAACGGCTGACCTGCTTTTCTTCCGTCAGGAGTTGAACCTGTGTTTTTACCGTAAACTACATTAGATGTAATTGTGAGAACTGATGTTGTAGGTACACCGCCTCTGTAAGTATGGTTCATCTTAATGTACTGAAGGAATGTGTGAACAAGATCTCTTGCAATATCATCAACTCTGTCATCATCATTACCATACTTAGGGAAATCTCCCTCTACTTCATAGTCTGTAACAATGCCGTCTTCATCTCTTATTGTCTTAACCTTAGCATATTTAATTGCTGAAAGAGAGTCTGCAACTACTGAAAGACCTGCTATACCTGTTGCAAACCAACGTGTAATATTTTTGTCGTGAAGAGCCATCTGAAGTCTTTCATAGCTGTATTTATCGTGCATATAGTGAATGATGTTAAGTGCGTTTACATATACTCCCGCAAGCCACTTCATCATATCCTTATATTTATCCATAACTTCGTCATAGTCAAGATATTCTGAAGTTATAGGTCTGAACTTAGGACCAACCTGTTTCTTTGAAATTTCATCAACACCGCCGTTAATAGCGTAAAGAAGACACTTTGCAAGGTTTGCTCTTGCTCCGAAGAACTGCATTTCCTTACCTATTCTCATAGAAGATACACAACAAGCAATTGTATAGTCATCACCGTGGTATACTCTCATAAGGTCGTCGTTTTCATACTGTATTGATGAAGATTCTATTGATGTTTTTGCACAGAATCTCTTAAAGTTCATAGGAAGTCTTGTTGACCAAAGAACTGTTAAGTTAGGTTCGGGAGCAGTACCTAAATTCTGTAAAGTATGAAGGTATCTGTAGCTCATTTTTGTAACCATATGTCTTCCGTCAATACCTACACCGCCTATAGACTCTGTTACCCATGTAGGGTCACCTGAGAATAAAGCATTGTATTCAGGTGTTCTTGCGAACTTAACAAGTCTTAACTTCATAATGAAGTGATCTATAAATTCCTGGATCTGTTCTTCTGTAAATGTACCGTTCTTTAAATCTCTTTCTGCATATATATCTATAAATGTAGAAGTTCTTCCAAGTGACATTGCAGCACCGTTTTGCTCCTTAACTGCAGCAAGGTATGCAAAATATGTCCACTGTATAGCTTCCTGAACATTTGCAGCAGGTCTTGTAATGTCGAAACCGTAGATTTCTCCCAGCTTTACAAGTTCTTTTAATGCTCTTATCTGTTCGGAAATTTCTTCTCTGTTTCTTATTACATCTTCTGTCATTGTCTGACGGCAAGATGCCTTTTCAATTTCTTTGTCTTCAATAAGTCTTGCAACACCATAGAGAGCAACTCTTCTGTAGTCACCTACAATACGTCCTCTTCCGTAAGCGTCGGGAAGACCTGTAATAATATGAGCTGTTCTGCATGCTCTCATTTCAGGAGTGTATGCATCGAATACACCTGCATTGTGAGTTTTTCTGTGAGTAGTGAAAAATTCAACAACTTCAGGGTCTACTTCGTATCCGTTATCCTGACATGCTTTAACAGCCATTCTGATACCGCCGTAAGGCTGTAAAGAACGTTTAAATGGCTTGTCTGTCTGGAAACCTACGATTGTTTCTTTATCTTTATCTAAATAGCCTGCACCGTGTGATGTTATTGTTGAAATAACCTTTGTATCCATATCAAGTACGCCGCCGGCATCCAGTTCCTTTTTTGAAAGATCCATTACCTGTGCCCAAAGTTCTTTTGTGGCTTTTGTAGGACCTACAAGGAAGGAATCATCCCCGTCGTAAGGTGTGTAGTTTTTTTGAATAAAGTCTCTTACGTTAATTTCTCTTTGCCAAACACCTTTAACAAAGCCATTCCATTCTTGATTCATTTTTTCTCCTCCAAATCGTATATAAAAGTTGTTAATAAATGCTGCCGAAAATATTCTGTAAAAAGAAATAATTTATATATTTCTTTTTTAATAAATATTTCTGACAGCATTTATAATAACATATATGTTAATAATATGTCAATATAAATTACAAAATAAATGATAATTATTATTATTTAAAGTTATTAGCGAGAGCTAACTCCCAGTAAAACACTTGCAAATTAATTTTGTTAAGTTTTTTTATTTATTTGATTAATTTTATTTTTCCGCCAATATTACCTATTTTTGTACATATTGCTTCATAACCTCTTATAATATGCTCAACGCCGTATATTGTACTTTCTCCTTCTGCTCCCAATGCTGCCGTTATTAAAGCTGCTCCGCCTCTCAGATCCTTTGAATATAAGGTACTTCCTTTAAGTGATTTTACACCACATATTTCAAATAAACAATCACTTTTTTTATTTATATTTGCTCCCATTTTATTAAGCTCGGGTATATGCTTATTTCTGGCAGAAAAAAGAGTTTCCTTTATAATGGATATTCCCTCTGTTTTTGCCAATACTGACATAATCTGCGGCTGCATATCCGTAGGAAAGCCGGGATAAGGATTTGTTGTTATTTCAGGTATTGAATATAATTTTGTTGGTGCGTCTACATATATTTTATTAATATCCGTTTTTATTATACATCCCATTTTTTCAAAAATTTCATTTATTGTACTTATATGGTCTATATTTACATTATTTATAAAAAGTTCCCCTCCTGTTGAAGCAGCCATAGCAATATATGTTGCAGCTTCTATTCTATCGGGCATAATTGAATATTCACAGTAATGGCTTTTGTTATTTTCACAAATTACAATGGAGTTTTTATTATAATATATTTTATTGCCGCATTTATTAAGGTAATTAATAAGGTCATCTATTTCGGGTTCTTTTGCAGGGTTATTTATTATTGTTGTACCCTTGGCATTTATTGCTGCAAGTATAATATTTTCTGTTACTCCTACAGATACTATGGGGAGTGTGATTTCTTTTCCTTTTAGTTTTCCCTTGCATATTATTTTGTCATCGTATTTTTCTATTTTGGCGCCAAGCTGTTCCATTGCCCAAATATGAATATCTATGGGGCGATCTCCAAGCTGACATCCGCCGGGCTCATATATTGTAACTTCTCCGTATTTACCTAATAATACTCCCAAAAATAATATGGAGGACCTCATTTTTTGACTAAGGTCCTTATCAAGTACAGTGTTGTTTATATTGCCAAGCGTTGTTACAGTGTTGTTTTCTGTTGTTATTTTTATACCCAGCTTTTCTAAAATTTCCAGTGTATTTGAAACGTCGGACAAAAATGGGACATTTGTTATTGTGCTTTCATTTTGAGCAGCTGATGCAGCCAAAATTGGCAGTACTGCATTTTTTGCTCCACTTATTTGTACTTCACCGCTTAGTCTGTTGCCGCCTTCAATTATATAGCAACTCATATTTCGCCCTCCATACGGTTAATGTAGTGTATGCAGGTCAATATAAATGTGTTACCGACAGATATTTGAAAAAAATTTTTAATAATAAAAAAGGTTTACATATAAAGCAAAAAAAGGTATAATTAAGTTGGAAATGTTGATTATTTAATTTATTTTTTCCTTTATTTGCCCTGATTACGGAGGTCAGTATGGACGAAGAAAATAAAAATGAAGCTGTTGAAAATACAGTTGATGAAATAAAAGAAAATGAAAACAATGAAAATGTAAAAGAAGAATTTGAAACCGAAAAAGACGAAAAAAGTGATATAAATGATGTAAAAAATGATATAAAGGCTGAAAATACAGACAAAACTAAACCAAAAAAGAAAAAAATAAAGCCTCCTAAAAAAGCATCTAATATAAAAAAAATAAAGGCAATTAAACCCTCATCAAAAAGCATAGTAAAATTTGTAAATAAAAACAGAACAGCTTTAATTGCTATTTTTGCAATAATTGTTCTTTTAATAATTGCATTTTTATTTAATTCCAATAATATTATTAAAATCGGCGAAAAGCAGGTTATGTTTTCAAAGGAATACAGTATGAGTTCAAAAGCCGATTTTTATGTAAGCGGTGAAAACATATTTTATGTTTCAAAGGACGGAATGTTATTTCTTGACAAAAAGGGAACAACTCTTTGGTCTGATACATTTACAATGTCATCGCCCTATATGCTTAATGACGGAGGTTATGCGGCAGTTGCTGACAGCAACAGCAAAACCGTAAATGTATATGATAAAACAGGCAGGCTTTATCAAATATCAACAGCAGGAGAAATAACCACTTTTGCGGTCAATCCAATAGGATGCTGTGCTGTTGTATGTAAAGTTGGAGAGGATTACAGAGTAGACGTTTATTCAAACACGGGAGAAACAATGTTTGAAGGATCCAGAGCTTCAAAAGACGGCATACCCATAGGTATTGATGTTTCAGATGACGGTACTGTTGTTGGTATCACACTTGTGGATTATAATGATATTAAGATCAAGTCAAGTGTTCAGTTTTATTATACGACAAAATCCGAAGCACAGTCTACAGAGTCAAGTGACGGACTTGTAAGCGCTGTTGAGATACCTGAAGCTATTGCAGGTATAGTAAAATTTTTACCAAACAGGCATTGTATAGTTGCAAGCGACAAGTCAATGATGAATATTGACTGCTCACGTCAAAATTCTTTTAATAAAAAATGGGAGAAAACCTTTGACAATTATGTAACGGCTTTTGATATTGTTAATAATGAATATATAGCGGTTGCTTACGGTGAAAGTATGTCTGTTTCCGATGAAACTGCAATAGGAAATGAAAATACTGTCCATTGGTATAATTTAAACGGAAGAGAAACAGGTTATGCAAAGGCTGATGACAGAATCACTGATATTTCTTCATCTTCAAGAGGAACAATAATTACAGTTGATAAAGAATTTATAGCATATACTTCAAGGGGAAGAGAATTATGGAGATATGCAGCAATTCAGAATGTACTAGGAATGCAGTTTTATAATTCCGTTGACAGAGTTATACTTGTTACACCTACTAAAATGCAGCTCCTTGATGTTAAGAAGGGGGTTGCAATGCAGGAAGAATCCGAAACGGAATCCACAACATCAGTTGAAGGTACGACTGCCGTAAATTCCTCTGAAACAACTACGGCAGCACAGTCACAGTAAGGAGTGTATATGTTAAATTATATAGTTGATATTGTAATTATAGTTGTAATATTATTGTTTATTTTTGCTTTTGGGTCAAAGGGCTTTGTTGCAAGTGTTTTAAAGTCCTGTTCGTGGCTTATTTCAATAATTGTCACATATTTTCTTTACCCCATAGTCAGTGGGATCATAAGAAAAACATTTATATTTGATTTGTTAAAGGAATTTATATATAGTGCAATGAACCTTGATGGCATAAGTGCGGAAAACGGTGTGGGACAGATATCTGCAATAAATTCACTTTCTCTTCCCCAAGGGCTTAAGGGAATGCTTGCAGATAATAATAATTCGGTTATTTATGATCTGCTTGGCGTAAATACGCTTCAGGAATATATTGCAGGCTATGTTGCAAATATAATTCTTAATATTGTTATAAGTTTACTTGTGTTTTTTGTAATTGCGGTAATTATAAAAGCTGTGTCCGGTGCTCTGAAGCTGGCAGTCAAGCTGCCTCTTGTAAAACAGATAAACGGATTGGGCGGAGCCTTAATAGGTGTTTTTTGGGGAGTAATATTTGTGTGGGTAATTATGGCTTTGTCTACTTTGTTTATTGCAACACCTGTATTCAGTGAAATGATTACGGCAATAGACAGCTCTTTTATAGGAAAATTACTTTATGATAATAATGTTATTATGAATGTACTTATGGCGAAACTTTTTGGATGGGGATAATCAAATGACAGAAAAATATATAACCGTAGGCGGATTTGGCAAGGCTGAAATTACTGAAAAAAAATCCAGATTTATAGCCAGTGTTAAACCTGTTTGTTCCGAGGAAGAAGCAATTGAATTTATTGAGGAAATTAAAAAAAATTATCGGGACGCAAGGCATAATTGTTTTGCTTATCAAATAGGAGAAAGAAATCAGATACAAAGATATTCAGACGATGGTGAGCCCGGCGGCACTGCAGGTATGCCGATGCTTGATGTTTTAAGAGGAAATGACATTAAAAATACTATCGTTGTAGTAACAAGATATTTCGGCGGTATCCTTTTGGGAACAGGCGGGCTTGTAAGAGCCTATAGTTCAGCTGCAAAAGCGGGAATAAGTGAAGCCGGATTAATTGAAAGGACGCCTCATATAAGGATACATTTTACAGTTGACTATACCCTTTCGGGTAAGGTACAATATGAGGTGTTAAACAGCGGACATATATTGGAAAATACAGTATATACGGATAAGGTAGAGCTTGTTGTGCTTTGTGTTAAAGAGCTTAGTGAAAAACTTATTGAAACTATAGTCAATTTAACAGGTAACAATGTAAATATTACAAAAGAAAAGCTGCCTGTGTTTGTGGATAAAGAAGTTGTGTTTTAAGTAATTTTTAAAGGAGAGGATTTTATGAAAAGATTTTTAATGCTTTTGGCTTTTGTGTTAGCCTTTAATTCAGGTGCAGCCGTATTCGGAGCATCAACAAACAGTGTTACAAAAATACAGCACGTAAAAAATGAAACTTCCCTTGCCTCTGCTTCTTATGAGATAATACCTCATTCAGAGGTCGAAACAGGTTCTTCAATTATTATTACATTTACAAATGCTACTGTTTTTTCACAGGATATTATTGACGGAACAAGCAGTGATACTAAGGCTATAGGATATAAGGAAGGCGGTTATCAATACAATGTAAACGGTATAACTTGGGACGGAAGCAAGAGCTTTTCCGAAGTTGTGCCTTATACAAGCAGTAATGAGCTTCCTTACCGCATAAGGAGAATAAATGAAATCCAGATAGAAGTATTTTTAATTAATTTACCTAAAATATATGCGGGAAATTCACTTGAGAGAGTAAACGGTTCATTAGGTGAGCCTTATTATTTAATACCTTTGGTAGTATATTCAGATTCAGAAACAACTGCAAATGTTGAAGTATCAATAGACAGCAACGGAACTTCCATAAGTGGTACGGGAAGTACTAATATAAATAACAGTCTTGCTACATCAACAACGGAAACATCAACAGAAGCAACAACAGCCGAAACGACCACAGAAATAACAACGGAAAATAATGACAATAACGAAAATAATAAACTTACAAACAAAGTTGAAGTACAAATCGGTTCAAATGAAATAAAAGTGAACGATGAAGCTGTAACCATAGATGCACCTGCTTATATACAGGAGGATTCAAGCTCAACAATGATACCATTAAGAGCCGTAAGTCAGGGAGTTGTAGGAAATTCAGATTGTGTTGAGTGGGACGCTGAAACAAAAACTGCAATTATAAAATATAACGGAAATACTGTAAAGTTTACCGCAGGTTCAAATATTATGTATATTAATGAAAAAGAAAGCGTAATGGCTAATAATGTAAGTGCAGAAATTAAAAACAGCAGAATGTTTGTACCTTTCAGAGCCTTGGGAGAGGCTTTGGGAGCAAGTGTAAGCTGGGATGCCGAAACAAAAACAGCATATTTCAATTAAGGTGATATTATGAAAAAAACAGCTTTAATTTTAATATTTATACTTGTTTTTACATCTTCCGTATACGGAAGATCCAGAAATGAAATAGTTGAAAAGGGCTCTGTAAAAAAAGCGGGAGAGGCTGTAAGTGCAGAGCTTGTTATAAAGCCTGTGGACGAGGTTGAAACAGGGGCATATGTTGAAATTGAATTTGAAAATGCCGTTGTCTTTTCTCAGGAGGTTATTGACGGCAACGGCAATGCTGATGAAATAGGCTTTAACGGAAGCGGCAGAGGATACCAGTATGAAGGATATATGGGTTACAGGTGGAACGGAAAATCCGGTTTCGGAGATGTAATGAGCGGAAAGGTTATTTCTGAAGTGCCTTATAAGATAACAAAGCTCAGTGACTATAAAATAAGAGTTTCGCTTTGCAATGTTCCCGCAGAGTATGCGGGAAAGTCACTTTCAAAATATAATAATTCCGCCGACGCACCTTATTATTCAATACCTCTTCCTGTTTATGTTAAGGAGGACGGATACATTAGAATAAAGATGTCTGGAAAGGTAAATGACACTTCCTTGACTTACAGTAATTATGTTTTCAATAAAAGTGAAAATGACAGTGTTGTTACAACAGAAGAAATAACGGAAACTACAACAGAGGAAGTAACAAAAAATGAAAATATAAGTAAAGTAAATAAGGTAAGTGTTACAATAGGAAGCTGTAATATGAGTGTAAATGGGAATAATATTGAAATAGATGTTCCGCCCTATATACAGTCAGGCTCTTGGGCAACTCTTGTACCTTTAAGAGCTGTCAGTATTGCCCTTACAGACGGTTACAGCGGAAAAGGAAGCATTAATATAGTTTCATGGGACGCTGATACCAAAACTGCCATTATAAAATCGGGAAGTAAGGAAATTTCATTTACGGCAGGCTCAGGTTATGTTAATATTGACGGAGAAGAAACGTTAATGGAAAACGGTGTTAAAGCTGAAATAAGTGAAGGAAGAATGTTTGTGCCTTTCAGAGTTTTAGGTGAAGTTCTGGGTGCGGAAGTGGATTGGGACAGCAGTACAAAGACGGCATATTATAATTAAAAAATCAATCAGAAAACTGCAAAGGAAATGAATCCGATGCAGTTTTTTTGATTGATATATTATGATATATAAAATTTCATTTATTCTTCTTTTTCTTCTTTGCCTGAAATTTTGCTGTAAACCTTTATATATTCATCAGCGCTGTTTTCCCATGAAAAACGAGTATTGATAGCATTTTGAACAACCTTTTTCCAAAGGTCCTTATTTTCGTATACGGCAATAGCCTCATTAAGTGCCCACATAAGACCGCCTGCGTCATAATCGTGGAACTGAAATCCGTTGCCCTCCCCTGTTTCAGGGTCAAAGTGTTGAACAGTGTCAACAAGACCTCCTGTTGTTCTTGTAACAGGAACAGTTCCGTAGCTCATACTGAAAAGCTGACCTAAGCCACATGGTTCAAACAGGCTTGGCATAAGGAACATATCACTGCCTGCATATATTTTCTGAGCAAGAGTGTCGTCAAATAATATGTTGGAGCTTACTTTATCGGGATAACGGTAAGCCAGATCCTTAAACATATTTTCATAGTGGTAATCTCCCGTGCCTAAAATAACAAGCTGTACATCCTTGTTTAAAAGCTCATAAGCAGCCTGAAGTACAAGATTGATACCCTTTTGATCCACAAGCCTTGATATTATTGATATTACGGGAGTGTCGGGCTTTTCAGGCAGACCAAGTTCCTTTTGGAGCTTTTGTTTATTTACATATTTACCTGTCATATTATCAGCTGAAAAGTTGGCATATATTTTTTTACTTGTAGAAGGATTATTTTCCTCGTAATCGATACCGTTTACAATGCCGTATAAGTCCTTGTTTCTGCATTTAAGACATCCGTCAAGTCCGTAGCCGTACTGAGGAGTCTGTATTTCATAAGCATATGTTTTGCTTACTGTTGATATTGCATCTGAATATAAAAGCCCTGCCTTCATAAAATTGACTGCATTGTAATATTCTAATTTATCATTTGTAAAATAATAATTTTCGTCAAGTTCCATCATTGAAAGAGTTTCTTTTGGGAACATACCCTGATATTGAAGATTATGTATTGTAAACAGGGTTTTTATATCGGAAAAATATTTGATTTTAGAATATCTGTCTTTAATATAAAGACAAATTGGAGCAGTCTGCCAGTCATTACAATGAATAACGTCGGGCACAAAATCTATATAGTCAAGAAATTCTATTGCTGCCTTTGAGAAAAATGCAAATCTTTCGTTGTCATCACCGTATCCGTAAAATCCGGCTCTGCCGAAATAATAGTCGTTGCCTATCATATATGTGGGAACATCATTATTTACAGTGAAAATATCCGCTTTTTGTTTACGCCAGTCAAGAGAAACGTCAAAAGAGCTTAAATATTGACAGCCTGTCAAATATTGCTCCTTAATTGTTCTGTACTTGGGGAATACTACTCTTACGTCAACCCCTTTTGACTTAAGAGCCTTAGGCAATGAACCTACAACATCACCTAAACCGCCGCTTTTGGCATAGGGCGCCATTTCTGATGATACAATTAAAACTTTTAAAGCCATAAAATACCCTCCTTTAATTACCGAGATATTTAACTTTTGTAAAATTCAAAAATATAAAATTTTTTTGAAAATTTTACTGTATATTTTCGGTCTTTTATATTATAATTATACTATGGAAATAAAGATTAATCAATAATAAAATTTACAAAAGGAGATTTTTGTTATGGATAAAGTTTTAGAACGAAGTAAAGTTGATGATAAATTTAAATGGAGCATAAACGACCTGTTTAAAAATGATGACGAGTGGCAGGCGGCATATAATAAGGCGGAAAATTCCCTTACAGAAATTGAAAAGTATAAAAATAATTTAAGTATTGAAAATCTTTATGAGTGTCTTAATAAAAGAGATGAAATTATGCTTTTAGCCGAACAGGTTTGTGTATATGCGGGGCTTAGGGCAAATGAGGACAGTACAAATACCTTTTATCAGGCTATGGATTCAAAAAGCGAAAGACTTATAACCATATTAGGTTCAGCTTTTTCTTTTATTGAGCCTGCAATACTTAATATGGATGAAGCTGACCTTAAAAGTAAATTTGACGATGAACTTAAATTATATAAACATTATATAGAAGATATTTTAAGAAGCAGAGCGCATATTTTGTCAGCTGATAAAGAAGAATTGCTTGCGCAGGTTTATGAAATAGGAGCTGCTCCTTCAAATATATTTTATATGTTAAATAATGCGGATATACAATTTGATGATGTAACGGATTCAAAGGGAGAAAAACATTCTCTTACTCACGGGACTTTTGTTACTTATCTTGAAAGCAGTGACAGAGAGCTTAGAAAATCAGCCTTTAACAGTCTTTACGACGCTTATTACAGACAAAAAAACACTCTTGCGGCAATTTATTCCGCATCTGTAAAAAAAGATGTTTTTAATGCAAAGGCAAGAAATTATAATTCCGCATTGGAGGCTGCTCTTTCAGCAAACAATATACCTGTGGAGGTTTATAAAAAACTTGTTGAAACGGTAAATAAATATTTACCTCTTATGCACAGATATATTAAATTGAGAAAAAAGGTACTTAAGCTAAATGATCTTGATATGTATGATATTTATACGCCTATAGTTGAGGACATAAATACTCACAAAACCTATGAAGAGGCTAAAAAGACTGTAATTGAGGCTCTTAAGCCAATGGGTAAGGAGTACTGCCAAAAACTTGAGTCTGCTTTAAATAATGAAAAATGGGTGGATATATATGAAAATAAGGGAAAAAGAAGCGGTGCTTACAGCTGGGGAGCATATGGCTGTCACCCCTTTGTTTCTCTTAATTACAATGATACAGTAGATTCAATGTTTACACTTGCTCACGAAATGGGACATGCAATGCACTCTCATTATACTTGGAGCAATCAGCCTTTCATATACGGTGATTATACTATTTTTGTGGCAGAGGTTGCCTCAACCGTAAATGAAGCTCTTTTAATGGAGCATTTGCTTAAGAATACAGATGATGTTAATGAAAAAAAGTATCTTCTTAATTATTTTATGGAGCAGTTTAGAGGTACTCTTTTCAGACAGACTATGTTTGCCGAATTTGAGCTTGTAACTCACAATAAGGTTGAAAAGGGAGAGCCTTTGACATTTGATAATTTATGTGAAATATATTTAGGGTTAAATAAAAAGTATTATGGAGATGAAATAAACAGTGCCAATGAGAAAATAAGTTTTGAATGGTCAAGAATACCTCATTTCTACACTGCGTTTTATGTTTATCAGTATGCAACAGGGTATAGTGCCGCAATTACACTGTCACAGAAAATTTTAAAGGAAAACGGCAGTGAAAATTATATTGATTTTCTTAAGGGTGGCTCTTCAAAGTATTCAATAGATTTGTTAAAGGGTGCAGGTGTTGATATGACGAAGCCCGAACCTGTGGAAAATGCAATGAAGGTCTTTGAAAATATTCTTGATGAATTTGAAAAATTGTTGTGATCATAAGAAATACAGAGGAAATACAAATGAAAACCAAGCACGTTTTATATTTATATTTAAGTTTGCTTTTGGGTTATTGCACAACGGAATTTTTTGATTATAATTTTTGGATAGTATATATATTGTCGGTAATTATATATTGGTCATTAATATGTATTACGGATCATATTTTTGTAAGGTGCAATTTCCCTGTTTTATCCACAGAAAAAAGAGTTCACAGTGGAAAAAGAGAGGTCGGCGGAGATATTGCAAGGACTGTTGCCGTTATACTTGTGCCTGTTGTACATTTTTTTGGCTTAACATATTATTACAGTACGGAATTTACGGAATATATGATTTTTCCTACAGCCGTAAGGTGGCTGGGTATATGTGCGGTGCCTATGTTTATGATTATTTCGGGGTATTTTAAGTGCAATGCCAAAATATGCAAAAAACACTATTTTGCTGTAATACCCCTGCTCTTTACCCATATTTTTATATCCTGTATAAGAATATGGGTGGATCATAAATTTCACGGTGCTGTTGTGGACTGGGAATATATAAAGGACAAGCTCCTGTTTTTTGAATATGGCTGGTATATAAGACTTTACATAGGTATGCTTTTGTTAATGCCGTTTTTCAATATTGCTTATAAAAATATTGGGGAAAAATGGAAAAAGGAGGTTTTTATACTTACTCTCGTAGGTTTAAATGCACTTGGACCTCTTACATTTGATGTTGTGCCTTCAAGCTGGCTTATATTTTATGTTTTCGGTTATTATATAATAGGCTGTTATTTATACGAATATAAAGTTAATGTAAATCCCATATTTGCTTTAATGGCATTTTGCTCTATAACGGCTTTTGTAAGTGCAGCTACTTATATGCATTGCAAAAATAATGTTTTTGACTGGAGCTTTATAGGATATGCGGGAAATTCGGGATATTCTTCAATGATTACGGTTTTTATGTCAATGATAATAACGTCTGTGTGCTTTAATATAAATTTTAAATTTAAGCCCCTTGCACTATTGTTTAAAGCCGTAAGCCTTGTTTCCCTTGAAATGTATCTTTTCAGTCAGATGTTTGACGGGTTTATATATAAGGATATTATAGAAAATAACGTTGCTTTTTCCCATAGCTTCCGTAATATTATATATCTTGCGGGAACAAGTATTCTTTTGTCGTTTTTTGCATCTTGGATAAAGAAGATTATTTTTATGCCGGGGAATATGATAAAAGTATTTTTTAGTAAGAAGGGAAATGCCGAAATATCTGTTGATCAAAAAGAGTGATTTATATATTTACAAAATCAAATTTAAATATTGGTAAAATAAAAAACACCATTTAAAACTCTTGACAAGAGTGGAAAATGGTGTTAAAATAATATACTGTATCTTTAAAAGAAAATGCGCTTTTAACATATGAAAATTATAGCACGATTTGCCTTTGTATGTCAAGAGGCAAATGTAAATAAAATGTTAATAATTTAGGTAAATATGAACAAAGTGTGAATGAAGTGCGTTTTTATATAGCTTTAAATATTAAAAAGGAGTGAGTGGAAGTGCCAATGGATAAGAACAGATTGCGCCCTGTACAGTGCGGTGACACTATGCGTATGAGCTATGCAAGAGTTGAAGAAGTTTTGGAAATGCCAAATCTTCTTGCATTGCAGAAGGACAGCTATCAGTGGTTTCTTGATGAGGGCTTAGCTGAAGTACTTGATGACATTTCGCCTATAAGTGATTACAACGGTAATTATATTCTGGAATTTGTGGATTTCAGACTTGACAGCGAAACAAAGTATTCTATTGCAGAATGTAAGGACAGAGATGCAACTTATGCAACGTCTTTGAGGGTAAAAGTAAGACTTCGTACAAACGGAGATCTTGCGGAGGTTAAAGAACAGGAAATTTATATGGGTGAATTTCCTATTATGACCGAAACAGGTACTTTTGTTATTAATGGTGCGGAAAGAGTTATAGTTTCTCAGTTGGTGCGTTCGCCCGGTATATATTATGATATAGCTAAGGACAAGGATGGTAAAAATCTTCTTACATCTACTGTTATTCCTAACAGAGGTGCTTGGCTTGAATATGAAACAGACAGTAATGACGTCTTTTCCGTAAGAGTGGACAGAAACAGAAAGGTTCCCGTTACAACACTTATAAGGGCTTTGGGTATCGGTGCCGATCAGGATATTATCGATCTTTTCGGAGAAGAACCTAAAATACTTGCCACTATTGAAAAAGATGTAACAAAAACCCACGAAGAGGGTCTTATTGAAATATATAAAAAGCTCCGTCCCGGTGAGCCTCCTACAGTAGAGTCTGCCCAGACTATACTTAACAATATGTTCTATGATTACAAGAGATATGATCTTGCTCACGTGGGCAGATATAAGTTTAATAAAAAACTTGCTTTTGCAAACAGAGTTGCGGGATATAAGCTCACAGAGGACGCTGTTGATCCTATGACAGGAGAGGTTTTGTGTGAAGCAGGCACAATTCTTACGGAAGAAATGTGTGATAAGCTTCAGGACAGCGGTATTGCTGCAATCTTTGTAGAGGCTGAAGGAAGAAATGTAAAAATTCTTTCAAATATGGCTGTAAAGATAGATGATTATATTGCAGGTCTTGGACTTAAAGCGGAAGACCTTAAAATTAAGGAAAGAGTATATCTTCCCGTGCTTATGGACTTGCTTGAAGCAAACGATGACGCTGAAAGTTTTAAGGCGGCTGTTAAGGCTAATATGTTTGAGCTTGTTACAAAGCATATTACTCTTGAAGATATTATGGCTTCAATTAACTATTGTATTCATCTTGATTATGGTATTGGTAATAAGGATGATATTGACCACTTGGGAAACAGACGTATAAGAGCCGTAGGCGAGCTTTTACAGAACCAGTTCAGAATCGGTCTTTCAAGAATGGAAAGAACAGTAAGAGAGAGAATGACTACACAGGATACTGATACGGTCACTCCACAGGCTCTTATAAATATTAAGCCTGTAACTGCTTCTATTAAGGAGTTCTTTGGAAGCTCACAGCTTTCACAGTTTATGGATCAGAACAATCCTTTAGGCGAGCTTACTCATAAGAGAAGACTCTCCGCACTTGGTCCGGGAGGTCTTTCAAGAGAAAGAGCAGGCTTTGAAGTGCGTGACGTACACAATTCTCACTACGGAAGAATGTGTCCTATTGAAACTCCCGAAGGTCCGAACATCGGTCTTATAAACTCTCTTGCAACATTTGCAAAGATCAATGAATACGGCTTTATTGAAGCTCCTTACAGAGTTATAGATAAATCAAGCGGTCAGTCTGTTGTAACCGATGAGATAATTTATATAGCTGCAGATGAGGAAGAAAGATATACCATTGCACAGGCAAATGAAGAGCTTGATGAAAACAAGCATTTTGTAAATGAAAAGGTTACCTGCCGTTTCAGAGAGGACAATATTCAGGTAAGTCCAGACAGAGTTGACTTAATGGACGTATCTCCAAGACAGCTTGTTTCAATTGCTACTGCTCTTATTCCTTTCCTTCAGAATGACGACGTTACAAGAGCTCTTATGGGTTCAAATATGCAGCGTCAGGCCGTGCCTCTTTTAACAACAGATTCACCTATTGTAGGTACAGGTATGGAATACAAGACCGCAAAGGATTCAGGTGTTTGTGTTATTGCTAAAAATGACGGTGTTGTTACATTTGTTGACGCATCAAGAATAGTTGTTAAAACGGATTCAGGTGAAACAGACAGATATGATCTTATAAAGTTTAAGAGATCAAACCAGTCTAACTGTATGAATCAGATACCTATTGTAGATAAGGGTCAGAAGGTTTATGCAGGAGATGTTATTGCAGACGGACCTTCAACTAAAGACGGCGAGCTTGCTCTCGGTAAAAATCCACTTATCGGTTTTATGACTTGGGAAGGTTACAACTATGAGGACGCTGTTCTTCTTAGTGAAAGACTTGTTATGGATGATGTTTATACTTCTATCCATATTGAAGAGTATGAAACAGAGGCAAGAAACACAAAGCTCGGTGATGAAGAAATAACAAGAGATATTCCTAATATGGGTGCAGATGCCCTTAAGGATCTTGATGAATCAGGTATAATAAGAATAGGTGCTGAGGTTCAGCCAAACTCAATACTTGTAGGTAAGGTTACTCCAAAGGGTGAAACAGAGCTTACTGCAGAAGAAAGACTTTTAAGAGCTATTTTCGGTGAAAAGGCAAGAGAAGTAAGAGATACTTCTTTAACAGTGCCTCACGGAACAAGCGGTATTGTTGTTGATGTTAAGGTATTCTCAAGAGAAGATAATGATGAGCTTCCACCGGGAGTAAATAAGACTGTAAGAGTATATATTG
This sequence comes from Clostridia bacterium, assembly GCA_030536675.1. Classification (GTDB taxonomy): domain Bacteria; phylum Bacillota; class Clostridia; order Lachnospirales; family CAG-274; genus Gallispira. The sequence goes on from JAUNPM010000004.1 coordinate 21,807, forward strand.
CACAAAAGAGAAAGATCTCCGTTGGTGATAAAATGGCAGGTCGTCACGGTAACAAGGGTGTGGTTTCAAGAGTGCTCCCTGTTGAAGATATGCCCTACCTTCCTAACGGACGTCCACTTGATATAGTTCTTAATCCGTTAGGTGTGCCTTCACGAATGAACATAGGTCAGGTACTTGAAATTCACTTGGGCCTTGCAAGTAACGTTCTCGGCTGGAAGGTTGCAACTCCCGTATTTGACGGTGCTAACGAAGAGGATATTATGACAACTCTTGAAATGGCAAATGACTATGTCAACACAAGCTGGGAAGAGTTTACGGATAAGTGGAAAGATAAAATAAGAGATGATGTTTACAATTATCTTGATGAAAATAAGGCTCACAGAGCAGAGTGGGCAGGCGTGCCTATAGACAGAACAGGTAAGGTAAAATTAAGAGACGGACGTACAGGTGAAGAATTTGATAATCCTACAACTATTGGTTTTATGCATTATCTTAAGCTCCACCACCTTGTAGACGATAAGATCCACGCTCGTTCAACAGGTCCTTATTCACTTGTAACACAGCAGCCTTTAGGTGGTAAGGCACAGTTCGGCGGACAGAGATTCGGTGAAATGGAAGTTTGGGCTTTAGAGGCTTATGGCGCTTCGTATACTCTTCAGGAAATACTTACTGTTAAGTCTGATGATATTGTGGGAAGAGTAAGTACTTATGAGGCTATTGTTAAGGGCGAAAATATTCCTGAACCCGGTGTTCCCGAATCATTTAAAGTACTTCTTAAGGAATTGCAGGCTCTTGCTCTTGATATTGAAGTATTTAATGAGGGTGTACCTGTTGAGATAGATGAATTTGCGGAAAACAGAGAGCTTAGTGTAGATGTAAATATTGAAGGCAATGAGCCCGAAGAAGATGACACAAATGTTGAGGATAAGCTTGATGACCTTTTAGGCGGCATATCTCTTGATGATGTTGACGTTGACCTTGATGAGGTCGATGACGATGATTTTGTTATAGATGAAGAGCTTGATGATGAGGAATTGCTTGATGAATTTTCTGATCTTGAAAAGCTTATAGACGAGGACAAGGAGGGCGAGTAAAAAATGAGTAATGATACTGAAAAACAGATGATTTTTGACTCTATTAAAATAGGTCTGGCTTCTCCGGAAAAAATAAGAAAATGGTCTTATGGTGAGGTTACTAAACCTGAAACTATCAATTACAGAACTCTTAAGCCTGAAAGAGACGGTCTGTTTTGTGAAAGAATTTTCGGACCTACAAAAGACTGGGAGTGTGCCTGCGGTAAATATAAGAGAATAAGAAACAAGGGTATGGTTTGTGAGCGCTGCGGCGTTGAAATCACAAAAAGTAAGGTAAGACGTGAAAGAATGGGTCACATTGAGCTTGCAGCTCCCGTTTCTCATATATGGTATTTTAAGGGTATTCCCTCAAAAATGGGTACAATATTGGGTAAAAGCCCTAAGGAGCTTGAAAAGGTTCTTTACTTTGCTAATTATATTGTTCTTGATTCAGGTGAAACAAACCTTGTATATAAAGAAGTAATTACTGAACAGCAGTACAGAGAAACCATAGAAAAATACGGACACGGCTCCTGCAGAGTGGGTATGGGTGCCGAAGCAGTTAAGGAGCTTCTTCAGGATATTGACCTTGATAAGGAATCAGAAGAGCTTCAGAGAGAACTTGTGGACGCAACAGGTCAGAAAAAGGCTAAAATTATTAAAAAGCTTGAAGTTATTGAGTCTTTCAGATCAAGCGGAAACAGACCAGAATGGATGATTCTTGATGTTGTGCCTGTTATTCCTCCGGAGTTAAGACCTATGGTACAGCTTGACGGCGGAAGATTTGCTACATCAGATCTTAATGACCTTTACAGAAGGGTTATTAACAGAAACAACAGATTAAAGAAATTGATAGAATACGGCACTCCCGATATAATCATAAGAAATGAAAAGAGAATGTTGCAGGAGGCTGTTGACTCCCTTATTGATAACGGAAGAAGAGGCAGACCTGTAACGGGACCGGGAAACAGAGCTTTAAAATCTCTTTCAGATTTGTTAAAGGGTAAGCAGGGTCGTTTCAGACAGAACCTTCTCGGTAAGAGAGTTGACTATTCAGGACGTTCCGTTATTGTAGTAGGTCCTACTCTTAAAATTTATCAGTGTGGTTTGCCTAAGGAAATGGCAATTGAGCTTTTCAAGCCTTTTGTTATGAAGAAGCTTGTAAGTGATGAAATTGCCGCAAATATTAAGAGTGCAAAGAGAATGGTAGAACAGCTTAAGCCTGAGGTTTGGGACGTTCTTGAAAGCGTAATTAAGGAGCACCCTGTTATGCTTAACAGAGCCCCTACTCTTCACAGACTTGGTATTCAGGCATTTGAGCCAGTTCTTGTGGAAGGAAGGGCGTTGAAGCTTCACCCTCTTGTTTGTACGGCTTATAATGCGGACTTTGACGGTGACCAGATGGCTGTTCACGTTCCTTTAAGTGTTGAAGCACAGGCAGAGTGCAGATTTTTGCTCCTTTCTCCAAACAACCTTTTGAAGCCGTCTGACGGTGAGCCTGTTGCCGTTCCTTCACAGGATATGGTACTTGGTATTTACTATCTTACACTTGCAAAAGACGGAGAACCGGGTGAAGGCAAGGTATTTATGGACGAAAATGAAGTGCTTTTAGCTTATGATAACAAGGTTATAAGCCTTCACGCAAAAATAAAGGTAAGACGCCGTATAGAAGTAAACGGTGAAATGAAGTCAGGTCTTGTGGATACTACCTGCGGAAGAAT
>JAUNPM010000172.1 GCA_030536675.1 Clostridia bacterium
ATTTGTGCCATAACATTTCGGTCAATTAATGACCGCAGAAAAATGATTATTCCATTTACTGCCGGGTATTAAATTAAATATTACATAGAGAGGGTGTAAATATTATGAGAAAACGTATGGTCGCAGGGAACTGGAAAATGAATAAGACTCCTCGTGAGGCTGTGGATTTGGTTAATTTGCTTAAGGACAAAATCGACAAGGAAGATGTTGATGTTGTGCTTTGTGTGCCTGCCATTAACCTTATTGCCGTAGCAGAGTCTATACTACACACTAATATAAAGCTGGGCGCTGAGAATCTGCACTATGAAAACTGCGGAGCATACACGGGAGAAACTTCCGCCACTATGCTTAAAGAAATTGGTGTAAGATATGTTATTGTGGGTCATTCCGAAAGAAGAAGCTATTTTAAGGAAAATGACGTTATTGTAAATAAAAAGGTTTTGAAGGCTTTTGAATACGGAATTATTCCTATTGTATGTGTTGGTGAAAGTCTTGAGGAAAGAGAAGACAACATTACCATTGAAAAAATAAGGATACAGGTCAAAAAAGCTCTTAAAAACCTTACGGATAAGCAGGCAGAAAGCGTTGTGGTCGCTTACGAGCCTATATGGGCAATAGGAACGGGAAAGCACGCAACAAACGAACAGGCTCAAGAGATCTGTCACGAAATAAGAAAGTGCATCAGTGAAATGTTCGGAGAAAATGTTGCCGAAAAGACAAGAATACTTTACGGCGGAAGTGTTACGGGCAAAAATGCAGATGAGCTATTTGCAATGCCTGATATTGACGGAGGACTTGTAGGCGGCGCAAGCCTTAAGGAGGACTTTGCCAATATTGTTAATGCTGATGTAAAATAATGCTTTAAACAATGTAAAGATACATAAGGAGAAATAAAAATGAGTAAGAAAACAACTGTTTTAATGATATTAGACGGTTTTGGACTTAATGACAAGGTGGAGGGCAATGCTGTTAAGCAGGCAAACACACCTGTAATTGATAAGTTAATGGCTGATTATCCTTTTGTAAAAGGGTATGCCAGCGGTCTTGCCGTTGGACTTCCCGACGGACAGATGGGTAATTCCGAGGTTGGACATCTTAATATGGGTGCGGGAAGAATTATTTATCAGGATCTTACAAAGATCACAAAATCAATTGAGGACGGGGACTTTTTTGAAAATGAGGCTCTTTTGGACGCAGTTAAAAACTGTAAAGAAAATAATTCCGCACTTCATTTATACGGACTGCTTTCAACAGGAGGAGTGCATAGTCATTTAACTCACGTATTTGCACTTTTAAAACTTGCAAAAATGAACGGACTTGAAAAGGTTTATGTTCATTGCTTCCTTGACGGAAGAGATACTCCCCCTGCTTCAGCAAGAGGCTTTATTGCGGAGCTTGAGGCAAAAATGAAGGAAATCGGAGTAGGTAAGGTTGCAACTATCTCAGGCAGATACTATGCTATGGACAGAGATAACAGATGGGACAGAGTTGAAAAGGCTTACAATGCAATGGTATTGGGTCAGGGTGAAGCTGCACCTTCTGCAGATGAGTGTATGGCTGTTTCATATGCCAAGGAAGTATATGATGAATTTGTTGTGCCTACGGTAATTCAAGAAAACGGTGCGCCTGTTGCAACAATTAAAGAAAATGACTCTATTATATTCTTTAATTTCAGACCTGACAGAGCAAGAGAAATAACAAGATGTTTTTGTGATGTGGACTTCAAGGGCTTTGAGAGAGCTAATGGGTATTTCCCTGTTAAGTATGTATGCTTTACTGATTACGATGTTACAATTGAAAATAAAGAAGTTGCATTTAAGAAGGAAAGCATTACAAATACCCTTGGTGAATATCTTGCATCTAAGGGCTTAAAGCAGGCAAGAATAGCTGAAACAGAAAAATATGCTCACGTAACGTTTTTCTTTAACGGCGGTGTTGAAGAACCAAATGAAGGAGAGGACAGAATACTTGTGCCTTCTCCAAAGGTTGCCACATATGATTTGCAGCCTGAAATGAGTGCACTGGCTGTTACGGATAAGCTGGTTGATGCCATTGAAAGCGGAAAGTATGATGTAATCATAATAAATTACGCTAATCCCGATATGGTTGGTCATACAGGTATTATGGAGGCGGCAATTAAGGCTGTTGAAACAATTGATTCCTGTGTAGGCAGAGTTGTTGAAAGTCTTAAAAAGGTAAATGGACAGATGTTCCTTTGTGCTGACCACGGAAACAGTGACCAGCTTATAGATTATGAAACAGGTAAGCCTTTTACTGCTCACACAACAAATCCAGTGCCTTTTATAGTGGTAAACTGTGATAAGGCAAAGGGACTTATGGAGAATGGTAAGCTTTGTGACATTGCTCCTACTCTCCTTGATATGATGGATTTGGAGCAGCCTAAGGAAATGACAGGTCATTCTTTGCTTATTAAATAAATTTTATTTAAATTTAATAAGAAATTGTTATATTTTTGTAGATTTTTTCTATGAAATAGGTTATAATTAACACTAAAGACAATTTTGAAAGGAGAAACAAAAATGAAAGGTTATTTAGAAATTGTTGACGTTTTAGCAAGAGAGGTTCTTGATTCAAGAGCTAACCCTACTGTTGAGGTTGAAGTTATCGTTGATACAGGCGACGGCAATCAGGTTATGGGTAGAGCTGCTGTTCCTTCAGGTGCTTCTACAGGTCAGTTTGAGGCTGTTGAATTAAGAGACGGCGGTGACAGATACTGCGGTAAGGGTGTTCTTAATGCAGTAAATAATGTTAATGACATTATTGCAGATGAGATCATCGGTATGAACGCTTTAGACCAGGTTGCAGTTGATGAGGCTATGATTGCTTTAGACGGAACTCCTAACAAGGCTAAGCTTGGTGCAAACGCTATTCTTGGTGTTTCAATGGCTGTAGCTAAGGCTGCTGCTGAAGCTCTTAATATGCCATTATATCAGTACCTTGGCGGCTTTAATGCAAAGACTTTACCTGTTCCTATGATGAACATTATGAACGGTGGTAAGCATGCTGACAATACTGTAGATTTACAGGAATTTATGATTATGCCTGTTGGCGCTAAGACTTTCAGCGAAGCATTAAGAATGTGCTGTGAAATTTATCACGCACTTAAGAGTGTATTAAAGAGCAAGGGCTACTCTACAGGTGTAGGTGACGAGGGTGGTTTTGCTCCTGACTGTGCTACAGCTGACGAAGTTATCGACAACATTATCGAAGCTGTTGAAAAGGCAGGCTACAAGCCCGGCGAGGAAATCAGAATCGCTATGGATCCTGCTTCTTCAGAATTATATAAGGAAGACGGTTTATATCACTTCCCAGGTGAAACAAAAGCTAAGGGTGCTTCAGAAGAAATTACAAGAACATCTGCTGAAATGGTTGACTATTATGCTGCTCTTTGCGACAAGTACCCAATCATCTCTATTGAAGACGGTTTAGCAGAAGAGGACTGGGACGGCTGGAAGATGCTTACTGAAAGACTTGGTGACAAGGTTCAGTTAGTTGGTGACGACTTATTTGTTACTAATACTAAGAGATTACAGAAGGGTATTGATTTAGGAGTTGCTAATTCTATACTTATTAAGGTAAATCAGATCGGTACTCTTACTGAAACTTTTGACGCTATTAAGCTTGCTAACAGAAATAATATGACTGCTGTTGTATCTCACAGATCAGGTGAAACTGAAGATGCTACAATCGCTGACATAGTATTGGCTGTAAACGCAGGTCAGATAAAGACAGGTGCTCCTGCAAGAACTGACAGAGTTGCTAAGTACAATCAGTTATTAAGAATTGAGGAAGAGCTTGGTGATACAGCAGAGTATCTTGGACTTGACGCTTGGTTCAATTTAAAGAATAAATAATATAAATATGTATTTTGGAAGCCTGCCGAATTTTCGGCAGGCTTCTACGTGTCGATAAAGTCGACACGCTTGCAAGAAATGCTTGTCAGCACTTTTAGCTAAAGCTGAAAGCCAGCCTACGGCTGTCAGATAAATCTTTCTGTGCAAGCAT
>JAUNPM010000173.1 GCA_030536675.1 Clostridia bacterium
CTTCAGCAGCACCGCCTGCAGCAGCACCTGCAGCAACAACCATACCTGCAGCAGCAGATACACCGAATTCTTCCTCAGCAGCCTTTACTAAATCATTAAGTTCAAGAACAGAAAGTTCCTTAACAGCAGCAATAATTTCTTCAATTGATAACTTAGCCATTTTTCTTTTCCTCCATAATCATTATTGTAATATTTTAATTTTAAATAATCCTTAACAGGCAATCATTAAGCCTCTGCAGCTTCTCCGTCTTTTTCTGCAATAGCCTTGATAACTCTTGCAAAAGAACCCATAGGTGACTTGAAGCTTCCCAACAACTTTGAAAGAAGAACATCTCTTGATGGGATCTCAGCAACAGCAGTCATACCCTGAGCGTCATAGCAAGTACCTTCAATAACACCTGCTTTAAATTCAAGAGCCTTGGCACCCTTCATAAACTTACTCATAATACCTGCTGCAACAGTAGGATCTTCATAACAGATAGCAATAGCACTTGGTCCTTCAAAGTAATCCTTTAAGCCCTCAAACTGAGTACCCTCTACTGCTAAATTCATCATAGTGTTCTTGTAAACCTTGTAATCAACGCCTGCTTCTCTTAACTGCTTACGAAGAGTTGTATCCTCTGCAACTGTAAGACCTCTGGCATCAACTAAAACTGCGGAGCTTGCCTTTTCAAGCTTTTCCTTGATTTCATTTACAATAACCTGCTTTTCAGCAACTTTAGCCATTATTTACACCTCCTATATTATTATAAGCCGTATAAAAAAACTCTCTGTCGCACAGACAGAGAGGTAAATACAAATCAGATGTATCCTCGGCAGGTAGTTATACGTTACGACAATGTCACCTGCTGTCTACGGCACTTTCACTATGATAACATACATAGACAGATTTGTCAATATATTTTTTTAATTTTATTCAGATTTTGCTTTTTCAACAACAATATGGCTTTTCACCTTCTCAAGAAATTCTTTTTTAAGTGACATACTGTTTCCGCAATGGTCAATAAGCACACCTTCATAATCAGTGCCCTTAACATTTACAAGATTGCAAACGTCCTTAAATCCAAGCTCAAGGAACTGCCCGTCCTTCTTCCACCTTCCCATAGCCTCTACACTTGTGAAAACAAGAAGATAGCTTTTCCCCTCGGACAAAGCTGAATAATAGCCCATTTGAGTTATGCTCCTGCTGTCCTTTTCCGTTTCAATTACAACAGGCACAAAAAATCTGTCCGCTATAAGCTTGGAAACAAATTCCGCCTTATTTTCTTTAGATGCATTTTCCTTTAACTTTAATATACAATCAGCTAACGCTTTACTCATAAAACACCTCTTACTTCCTGTAAAACGGAGTAACTCCCTTTATATAATTCTGAGCAACCTTGTCAAAAGACGGCATAAGTCCTATTGTTTCCCCCTGCTTCATTACATTGTGAGCAACAGAAGCAATACCGTCAAATGCAGCTTTAAGGCTGCCGTCCTTACAAAACTCAACAACAAGCACGGGAGTAGGCTTATCATCTCCCTTTCTTATTGTTTCCATATAATAAACTGCACTTATATTATCCCTTTTTTCAAAATATTCTCTTAAAGCAGCAGCCAGCTTTTCGGGAGGCTTTTCAACGGGTCTGAGTCCCATATTTCCTTCCGTCAGTACCTTTTCGGGCTTCATAATGACCTCAGGATTTGAAGCCTTTTCTATGTTTAAAATAAGGCTGTTTTGTATTGCAATATTACAGCCGCAGGGATTTATAACAAATCCGTCGAAGCCTTTTGAATTAAGCACTATGTTTTTAACATCGTCATAACTTCTTATAAGGTATAATTTATTTGGATTTTTATTCCACTTTTCATATTCATCACCGTTTGTGAAAACTACCAAATACACAAGATCCTTGCTTGTTTTCATTGAAAAATAACTTACAGTGGAGTCTGCGGCAATTTTATTGTCCACAGGCTCAGGCACAATAAGCACGGGAAGTATAAACTTTGCTCCTATAAGCTTATGCAGGAACCAAAGTCTTTTTTCCAAAGTTATGCCTTCTTTAATTTTTTCCGCAGCCTCTTCAAGAGCAGTATTGTCAATTGGGATATTCATATTTCAAATTTCCTCCCTTATTCCTTAGGAAGCATTTCCTCTCTCATAACAGCAACATTTTCACCCTTGTCATCTATTATGAAACCGTCAAGACCGCTGTTTTTCTTAGTTACGATTTCTCTTATTGCAGGGAAATTAAGAAGCGTACATCTTACTTCCTCTCTTCCGCCGTAGCTTTTCATAAGCTCCTCTTCACTTGTGTAAGTGCTTAAAAATCTCTTTTTGTCGGAAGTCATAAGAGCGCACAGCTTACCTGTTTTCTCTGTGCCTGCACTTTCCTTATCAACAGATATGGGCACATAAAATATAGTTTCAACTACAGCCTTGTAAAACTCCTCCTGAAATATTACTGTTCTTATAGCCTTAAACTGCTTCATAGCTTCAACTAATTTTGTGTTATCCGGTTTAGTATTCATATTAATTATTACCTCTCATTACATTTCTATTTTTTATTTGTATTTTTATCTTTCCGTTACTTCGTCTATAATATCCTTAACAGTAGAAATTTTATCTATTTTATAAACATTTTCTCCGCAGAAAATAAGACCATCGTCAACCTTTCCGTTAGCTCCATTAAAAAGAGCCTGTGATATACAATATGGTATTGTTTTCGGGTCGCAGTGAACAAGACATTTAAAGCATCTTGTGATCTTGCAGCCTTCGGGCACAATATCCTTCATAAAATGATTGTTTAAAGCTCTTCCCGGCATACCCACAGGACTTTTAACTATTTTTACATCTTCAAGCTTTGCATCAACATAAGCCTGTTTAAATGCCATATCAGCGTCACATTCCTCTGTGGCAACAAACCTTGTAGCCATTTGCACACCGTCTAATCCCATTTCATATACATAATGCTTAAAATCATCTCTGCTGTAAACGCCGCCGCCAAAAACAACGGGAATTTTCTTATTATATTTTTCCTCAAATTCCTTTTTCATTTCAACTATTTTGATTATTTCATCATCAAAATTATCTATACTAAGCACTTCCTCGGCTTTAAAGCCCAAATGCCCTCCCGCCTTGGGACCTTCAATAACAATTAGATCAGGCAGTCTGTCATATTTTTTCACCCATCTTGAGCATATTACCTTACAGGCCTTTGCAGATGACACAATAGGGGCAAGCTTTATGTCCGCACCCTCCGCAAACTTTGGAAGATCCATAGGAAGTCCCGCACCCGATACGATCAGGTCCGCACCATTGTCAATACAGCACTTTACAAAGTCCTCGTAATGAGTGACCGCAACCATTATGTTTACACCAATTATACCCCCGTTAGACTCTTCCTTTGCAAGCTTTATCTCTCTTGACAAAGCTCTCATATTAGCCTCGAAAGTATTTGTGTAAAAGTCAGGTTCACGGAATCCCGGCTGTGCGGCAGATATAACACCTATGCCACCTTCTCTTGCCACAGCCGCAGCCAGCTTATGAAGGCTTATTCCTACCCCCATACCGCCCTGTATAATAGGCACCTTTGCAACCAAATCTCCAATTACTAAATTTTTCATTAAAATTACCTCTTTAATATATTTCATAAATGTACAATAATATCGCACAATTAATTTTCAATAAAAAAACGTAAAAACTTTATTCTATATGATTATAACATTTAAAAATGCTTTTGTCTATAACTTTTGACAGAATTAAAATAATGTTGTATACTAAAAACGACAAAATCAGAACATAATTATAATTTCTAATCTGATTTTAATTATCAAAAAACAGGAGGTTACAATGAAAAGGTTATTAACGGTATTTTTTTTACTATTTATATTGTCAGGGTGCTCTTCTCAGAAATACGAAACATCATTTTTAGACGTTTTTGATACATTCAGCTCCCTTACAGTATATACAAATGACAGAGAAACATTCAACAGTGCAAGCGAAGACCTGCATAAGGAGCTTTTAAGACTTAATATGCT
>JAUNPM010000174.1:0-3781 GCA_030536675.1 Clostridia bacterium
AGCAGCAATAATGCCCTTTTCTCTCAAATATCTTTGGAAGAAAGCAAAGCCCTTTTCCGTTTCAATATTTGTATAGCCCATCATTTTTTCAACGCCTACGCCCTCAACTACAAAATAATGCTCACTGTATTGTTCTATTGTAAATGGTTCATTGTCTTCACTTTCATTTACATTTTCAAATTCGTCATAATCCTCTTCAAATACAATATCTTCGGGATAGTCTTTAATAATGCTTGCAACTGCAGCAAGCATTTCATCAAGCCCCTTATTCATTGCCGCAGATATGGGGAACACCTTCACATTGTCAGACTCATACTTAGCTTTTATTCTCTCGTAATTTTCCTCGGCTTCGGGTATATCCATTTTATTTACCGCTATTACCGTAGGTCTTTCAGAAAGTCCCTCTTTATATTTTTCAAGCTCTTCTTTAATTTTTTCTATATTTTCAATTGGGTCAACACCTTCAAGAGCGGCACCGTCCACAACGTGAATAAACACCTTTGTTCTCTCAATGTGTCTTAAGAATTCGTGTCCCAAACCTATTCCCTCACTTGCGCCTTCAATAAGCCCCGGAATATCAGCCATAACAAAATCTTCTCCCCATTTACTTCTCACAACACCTAAATTAGGTGTAAGAGTTGTAAAATGATAATTGGCAATTTTAGGATTTGCATTTGTAACCATTGAAAGAAGTGTTGATTTTCCCACATTTGGAAATCCTACAAGTCCCACGTCTGCTATAAGCTTTAACTCAAGTATAACATCATACTCCTTTGATGTTCTTCCTCTTTCTGCATATCTGGGAGCTTGTCTTGTAGGAGTGGCAAAGTGCTGGTTGCCCTTTCCGCCCTTTCCTCCTTTAATAATTACCTTTTTTTCTCCCTTTACAGCCATATCGGCCATTATTTTGTTTGTGGTTGCTTCTCTTATTACAGTACCAACAGGCACTTTTATAATAATATCTTCACCGTCTGCTCCGGTGCAGTTTCTTTTCCCGCCGTCAACACCGGGAGCAGCCTTAAACATTCTTTTGTATCTGAAGTCAAGAAGAGTATTCATTCCCTCATCAGCCACAAATATAACGTCGCCGCCCTTACCGCCGTCGCCGCCGTCGGGACCGCCGTTGGTTATATACTTAGCTCTGTAAAAACTTACAGCACCGTTTCCGCCGTTTCCGCCTTTTATGTGTATTTTGGCTCTGTCTACAAACATTTCCGCACATCCTCTCCTCAATTTAAACACAAACTCATATTTTATTCTATGTCTTTAACACTTAACAAATGTATTTTTATTGCTCACATATTTTATACAAAAAAACTGACCCAAAGCAATATTTAGGTCAGTCTGTATAAGTTATCTGATATTTATTACTCAGCTACAGGGTAAACAGAAACCTGCTTCTTGTCCTTACCCTTTCTCTCGTACTTAACTCTTCCGTCAACAAGAGCGAATAATGTATCATTACCACCCTTACCTACGTTGATACCTGGATGAATTTTAGTACCTCTCTGAGTGTAAAGAATGTTGCCGGCCTTAACAACCTGACCGTCAGCTCTCTTAGCGCCTAATCTCTTAGACTCTGAATCACGACCGTTCTTAGTAGAACCAACACCCTTCTTATGAGCAAATAACTGAAGGTTAATTCTTAACATCACTTGCACCTCCTAATCATAAACGATTATATCTTTCTTATAACTTTCTTCAATAGACTTAAAACCGAGAATAAGGCTTTCCATTAAAAGCTCAGCCTTCCCCTCACTGTCAAATTCAGACACCGTGAGTATGGCGTCACCGCCGTTAGGCGCACATTCAACTTCAAAGCTTGCAGATGTAAACATTTCAATACTGTTTGCTGTGTTTAAAAACAATATTGATACTGCGGAACAAACTATTGGATCTCCGTGGTTTTCTATCTTAACACCGCAAATTTTATTCTCACCGTTCCTGATAACATTAACATTTATCATTTCAGCAAAATCAGCCGTTAATTTTTTCGATCTTTAACTGAGTGAAAGGCTGTCTGTGTCCGTTCTTTTTATGGAAACCTTTCTTTGGCTTGTACTTGTAAACAATAACTTTCTTAGCCTTGCCGTCGCCCATAACAGTTGCCTCAACTGTTGCAGCAGAAGCGTCTGCGCCAAACTTAAAGCTGTCACCGTCACATACAGCTAAAACCTTGTCAAAAGTATACTTTGATTCAGCCTCAACACCTAACTTTTCAACAGTAATGATGTCGCCCTCAGCTACCTTATACTGCTTTCCACCTGTTTCAATAATTGCGTACATTCCCTTGTACACCTCCTTAAACAAAACTCGCCGAATACGGTGCATTTTCATCTTTAAAACCTCTTCGTGCGGCATAACAAGTGTATTATAGCATAGCTCTATGTATTTGTCAATGACTTTTTTCAAAATATTACACATTCGTTTTTTCATTAATTATCATTGAAATTTTTGAATACAGCCTCTCTGACCCGCTCCTTATAGGACCTGCTCACGGATATTCTGGTTTCATTTTCCATTATTACATATGAGCTGTGATATTCCTTAACATAATTAAGGTTTATTATATATGATCTTTGTATCTTAACAAAATTACTGCCGTCAAGCTTTTCTTCTATGTCCGTAATATTTCCGTAAAATTCATAATCCCTGCCGTTTCCCGCAATTTTTATTTTACGGCTCATACTTTCAAAATACCGTATTTCATTATATTTTATTCTGTATACACTTCCCCCTGCTTTATAATGAAAATAACGTTCATTTCTGTCTGTAAGCTCATGAGCGGTTTTAAGAACTCTTGAGAGCTTTTCACCGTCTATGGGTTTAGGAAGCAAATTAAGAGGTCTGCTGTCAAAGAGTGACATAATATTATCCCTAACTGCAGATACATATATGATTTGAGTATCCATATCCCGCAAATTATTTCTTATAAAATTCCCCACATCAACTCCCAATCTGCCGTCGGGGAATTCAATGTCAAGGAATATAACGTCAAATTTTTCACCTTCCATTAAATTATTCATAAGTGTTTTTGCGCAGCTGTATATACTTATGTCAATGTCCTTTTCAAAAGCTCTTACATTTTTTTCAATTTCGTTTATCCATTCGATGTCATCATCACATATTGCTGTTTTTAACATTTTTCCCTCTAAAACGGCAAATAAATGCCTTTACTTCATATATCTATTCTGTTACACTTTTAAAAAAACCGTACATATTATCATAAAAAACTTTATCAGCCGTTTCCTTTCCCCAAATACGGTTTACTTCATTATAAATTATACCCACTTTTGTTATATTTTCTATACCGTCGGGGCAAAAGCCTATTCCGTCAAAGTCACAGCCTATGCCGATACTTTCATCACCTGCAATATTCATAATATGGTCAATATGCCTTATTATGTTTTCAACCCTTCCCTTTTCACCATCAACAAAAACAGGATATATGTTTATTCCTATTTTGGAATTTTTTTCAGCCATTGCTTTTATCTGCCTGTCCTTTAAATTTCTGGGGTGAGGACAAATTGCAAAACTGTTTGAATGACTTGCTATAAAAGGCTTTTCACTTTTTTCGCAAACATCCCAAAAACCCTTTTCATTTAAATGGGATACATCCACTATCATATTAAGTCTGTTCATTTCACTTACGACTTCTTTTCCAAACTGTGAAAGCCCCTCATCATATCCGCTCAATGCACCGCAGCCTATTTCATTTTTATAATTCCAAGTCAATGTCATAAGCCTCACACCCATATTGTATAAATTGTCAAGTTTTTCA
>JAUNPM010000174.1:3791-4005 GCA_030536675.1 Clostridia bacterium
CTTCCCTCTATAGCTTCACCGCCTTCAACGGCAAGAATACCGCTTATTTTATCATTTATGTTTTTTGTTATAAATTCACCGTATTCTTCAATTTGAGAATTGTAAAAATCAATTGCTTTTAATGTATTCTCATAGGCATTGCCAAGATATTTTTTGTCGAGCCACACAGCAAATACCTGAACTGCTTTTTCAAAATTCATAAGTTTTTCAATAT
>JAUNPM010000175.1 GCA_030536675.1 Clostridia bacterium
ATTTAAAGGAAGCAGAAAAGCGGTTGTTCTTGGGGCTTGTGTGGGCTTGTGGTCATTTTTTAGTGCGTTTGACGGACTTACGACACTTACGCTTTCCACCATTCCTGTTATTGGAAGTCTTTTATTAATTTCTGTTTTTGACTTAAAGAATAAGATCATATCTAAGGTAAATAAGGATACTGCTGTTTCAGCTGTTATTATACTTATAGGGACAGCTCTTGGCGGTATATTGTTAAGCATTGCAGCTAAAGATATTGGTGCGGGTTATGGAAGTGCTTATTCAAATATAGTTGATAAGTCGGAATGGAGCAGCAATTTAATGAAATTTTTAGAGCAATGGACATCACTTTTAGGTGCTGATTATGAGTTTGGCGGTTCTATTACAAAAGCTAAAAATATTTTTGCTGCCGTTAAAATGGCAGGAAGTCTTGTGTTGTTCTTTGTGCCTGTATATGCCGTATTTATTTTTGGTAAGTTTAACAGAAATGAGAGGATTTTTATTATTTTCCATTGGCTTATGACAGGCTTTATACTTTACGGTTATGTTTTTGGCAACTTGTCAAGTGTAAATTGGAGACTTTCTCCTATTATTTGTTCCGATATAATTGTAAATATGATAGTATGGAAATATCTTTGGAGCAGAGTTGATTTAAAAAGAGCTGCCGTTGTAGTTTCTTCTCTTGTGGTTTTGTCCTGTGGGATCACGGTAGGGCAGATTTGGGCTATGCCTGCTGACTACGGCAGGGATAATGATCATCATAAGGCTATTGAGCTTCTTGAGAGAAACGGCTTGGACTATGGCTATGCTACATACTGGAATGCCAATATACTTACATTGCTGTCAAGCAGCAGGGTAAAGGTAAGAGATGTAAACTTTGATGAGGATTATTTAAGGACAGGCTGGCTTAACAGTGATAATATTTGGTTTGAGGATCAGCCGGGACAGGATAAATACTTTGTCCTTTTCACAAGAAGTGAATATGAGGATAAGGTTGACCGAAATCACATTATTTTGGAAGATACCGTTAATATAATAGAAGAGGGCAACTGGGTTGTTCTTGTTAAGGATAAGAATATTTTTTAATTTACAGCATAAGAGGTTTTAATATGACTGTTAGCTTGACTACACCTATTACAAGAGAAAAAGCAAGAGAATTAAAAGCAGGAGATTTGGTAAAAATAACGGGAATAATATATACTGCAAGAGATGCAGCTCACAAGAGAATGCTTGATAATTATGAAAAGGGTATTCCTCTGCCTGTGGACCTTACAAATCAGGCTATTTATTTTGCGGGACCTGCACCTGCAAAGCCGGGTGAACCTATTGGTTCCGTAGGACCTACCACAAGTTACAGAATGGACGCTTATTCACCCAAAACAATTGAGCTTGGCTTGACCTGTATGATAGGAAAGGGAGCAAGGAGCAGAGAAGTTGTTGAGGCTATGAAAAAGTACGGAGCTGTTTATATAGGAGCTGTGGGAGGAGCAGGAGCTCTTTTAAGCACTTGCGTTAAAAAATGTGACGTTGTGGATTATGAGGATCTGGGGTCTGAGGCTATTCACAGACTTGAGGTTGAAAATTTTCCGGGAATTGTAATAATTGACAGTGAGGGGAATAATCTTTATGAAAGTGAGCCTTGCAAGTATAAAAATTAAATAAGGCTGTGGAAATCAACAGCCCAAAACGGCACATTTGACCTGTGCCGTTTGTTAAGCATCCCTAGTCTAATGGATAAAACGTTCGGCTCCGGACCGGGAGATGGGGGTTCAATTCCCCCGGGGTGCATTATTAAGTTCTATATACAAATCTTCCCGTCTGTCTTTCTTTGCGGGGAAGTTTGTTCTGTAAATATCTGTATCGTTTGTTATTTCAAAGGAAACTGATCCTTCTTTATTTGAAATTGTTTCCATTATTTCACCCTTCGGGTTTATTAGGCAGCTGTCACCGCTGTAGTAAAGTCCACCTATGTTTCCGACGCAGTTTACGGCTGCTATATAGCATATGTTTTCAATAGCACGTGCTTTTAAAAGGGTGAGCCAATGATCTCTTCTGGATTCGGGCCAGTTTGCTGCAACGGTTATTAAATCGGCTTTTTTGGAGGCAATTTGAAATATTTCGGGAAATCTTAAATCGTAGCATATGAAATTGCATATGTTAAAATCTCTGTAATGAAATATGTTTATTTTGCTGCCGCCGTTAAAAAAGTTATCTTCTCCGCTATAGCTGAAAGGGTGTATTTTCACATAATCAGATAAAATATTTCCGTTTTCGTTTATAAACGTATAGTGGTTTTCGGCTTTTTCGGTTTTTTTATAAACCCAGCCGAAGGCAATGGCTTTTTTGTATTTAAGTGAAAGCTGTTTAACGGAGTTAATTGTAAAATTGTCATTTTCTCCCGTTAATTCCGTATTAGAGGAAAAGCCTGTAAAGCTCATTTCGGGAAAAAGGAGTAAATCACTGTTACTTTGGGATATAATTTTTTCTGTCTTTTCTAAATTGGCTTTTTTGTTTTCCCATATTATGTTTGTTTGGCAAAGCTCAATTTTCATATAACCACGTCCTTTTTTACGGTAAAGTTTTAATAATGTGTGTGTTTTATTAATTATAGCTTATTTTAATGTAAAAGTAAACGAAATAAATGGGAGTTAAAAAAATTTTTAAGAAACACTTTATCGGAAAATGTTGACATTTAAGGGTTTTACATTTAAAATTTATGTATATAATACAATGAGGTGAGGGGTATGACAAAGTTTGATTATATTGAAAGATTGCTTCTTATGGCTAAAATGAATTTTGAATATGTGAATATTGATGCAATTTTTTCAGATGAAAGCGAAAATTACAGAACTCCCGTTTCACCGGATTTTAATGAGGAAGTTATCGTTAAAATAAGAACGGGTAAGGGGGATTTGGATAAAGTATTTGTTATATTTGAGGGCGAAAGTTTTCCAATGAAAATAACCAAAACAGAAGGCTATTTTGATTATTATGAGGGAAGTTTTAAGTGCGGAGAAACAAGACAAAGCTATTATTTTAAGATCATTAAAGAAGAGCGTGTATATTATTACAATAAACAGGGACTTGTAAAAGATGTAAACAGTGAGTATAATTTTACGGTAATACCCGGCTTTAAAACTCCCGACTGGGCTAAGGGTGCTGTTATGTACCAGATATATGTTGACCGTTTTTATAACGGCGACAGAAATAATGATGTTGTGGATAATGAATATGCATATTTAGGCATAACATCAAAGGCTGTAAAGGATTGGAAGGCTCCCGTAGAGCTGCTTGACGTCTGCAATTTTTACGGCGGAGATCTAAAAGGCGTAATTAAGAAAATGGGTTATCTTAAAAACCTTGGGATAGAAGTTATCTATTTTAATCCTGTGTTTGTTTCCCCGAGCAATCATAAATATGATATTCAGGATTATGACAGCATTGATCCTCATTACGGCGTCATTGTAAATGACGGAGGAAAACCTCTTGAAGCAGGTAAAAAGGACAATGCGGAAGCTACAATGTATATGATAAGAACAACAGATAAGGAAAATCTTGCGGCAAGCAATAAGCTTATGGCTGATCTTATCTCAATTGCTCACAGTAACGGAATAAGAGTAATACTGGACGGGGTGTTTAATCATTGCGGAGCTTTTAATAAGTGGCTTGACAGAGAGGGCTTTTATAAAAGGAACGGTTATCCTGAGGGAGCTTTTATGAGTGAAAACAGTGAATATCACGACTTTTTCAGCTGGCACGGAGGTCATTGGCCGGGAAATGAAAGCTATGACGGTTGGTGGGGACATTCTAACCACCCTAAATTAAATTATGAGGGTTCAAAGGAGCTTTATGATTATATTATAGGCATAGGAAAAAAATGGGTATCCCCTCCTTATAATGCCGACGGCTGGCGACTTGATGTGGCTGCCGATTTGGGAACAAGCAAAGAATTTAATATGCAGTTCTGGAGAGATTTCAGAAAGGCGGTCAAAGAG
>JAUNPM010000176.1 GCA_030536675.1 Clostridia bacterium
AATATCAATATTGTCTTAATATCTTCTATAGTCACTATCATAATAAATCCCCCCTCTCTTTTCAGATTGGGGAGGAACAACCGCCCGTCATTCCCTTTTGCAGAGCTTCATCAGCTCAAAGGAATTATAACACAATTCAATGTATTGCGCAACCCTACAAAAATCAAAATTTAGCTACCATTTAGCTACCACAACCCGCAAAATGGTAGCTAAATTTATTCAAATCAAATAAATCTTAAACCCAAAACCTTAGTATTTAAGCCAAATTGCAGCCAACACATAAATGTCAGCTTTTAAAAAATCCTATTGGTAGTGCTGAGGTCACGGCTCCGACTCCCGTTATCAGCTTAACAGTTGATTTCCACTAAATGTATGTTACAAAAATAACCGCTTATTCAGTTCGCAGACTGAAAGCGGTTATTTTAATATGCAAAGCATTACTATTAACACCAATATATTTAGGTTCTTTGTCAACAGGTGTGGTTGACAAGGAACCTAAATAGCAATTTATCAACTATGATTATGCACGTGAATATTCAAATCACCATAACCATTCTTTTTACAGTTGCTTATGATCTCTGTATTGTCAACATTTACATTCTTATCAAACACCTTTTTGCTGTCAATAAGTTCATATTGACGCATAGGTCCGTTTACGCAGCCGCCTTCACAAGCCATACCTTCAATAATATCCTCAGGAAGCCTTCCCAATTTCAAAAGCTGTAAAGCAACCTTACATTCTGCGGCACCGTTACATATTCTTGCCTTAGGCTTAATGTCAACGCCTTCCTCTTCAACAACCTTCATAACAGAAGCGGCAACACCTCCGCTTCTTGCAAAGCCCTTGCCGTAACGTGTTGCAAGCTGTTCACCGCCTTCATAGCTTTCGGGATCGATTTTCTTAACGGCAAACATTGCCGCAAGCTCATCAAATGTAAGAGCAGCACTAATTTCGCCCATATATCTGGATACCACTTCATTTTTCTTTGCAATACAAGGTCCAATGAACACAACCTCCGCTTCAGCGTCTACAGATCTTAAATATTTTGCGGCTGATATCATAGGAGAACCTGTAGTTGACATATTATCCTTAACTTCGGGATAATGCTTCATAATCATATTATAGAAAGCAGGACAACAGGAAGTTGTCATTTTCTTTCCGTTTTTAACATTTTCAATAAGCTCCTCAGCTTCGCTCCACGCAACCTTATCCGCACCCATAGCGATCTCATAGCACTGTTTAAATCCCAGAGCCTCTATAGCCTGTTTAAGAGCAGGAATTGTAGCCTTTCCAAACTGACCTTCAATTGCAGGTGCGATCATTGCATATGTATGCTCGGGATTTGTTTTTATTGAATTTATAACATTAGCCATCATTGATACTGCACCTATAGCACCGAAAGGACATTTAACAACACACTGTCCGCAGTTTATACATTTACTTTCATCAATTTTCGCAAGATCGTGCTCGTCCATATCCACTGCTCCAACCGGACAGGCTTTAATACAAGGTCTTTCAATGTCAACAATAGCATTGTATGGACAGGCTTTAACACATTGTCCGCAATTCTTACATTTGCTTTTGTCTATGTAAGCTCCGTGAGGAGTATGCATAATAGCGCCAAAACGGCAGGCTTTCATACATTTCTTTGCAAGACAGTTTTGACAGTTATTTGTTACCGTTACTCTGTCAATGGGACAGCCCTCACAGGCAGACTGCATTACGTGTACGATCTGTGTATTGTCTGTTTTTTCATAATGGAGTTCGGAGGGAACTCTTCCCATTGCAAGCCTTACTCTCTGCCTTAATATTTCTCTTTCCCTGTAAACACAACATCTGAAGCTTGGGACAATAGGGTCTGTCAATTCATAAGGAATACCGTCTTTTTTATCGTCAAGAGTTCCCTCATAAGCATATTCGGCAACCTTATAAAGCACGGCATTTTTAATCTGATTAATATCAGTTATCTGTTCCATTTTTTTGATCCTCCTAAAATATATTAATAATAGTTTCTCTTGACGATCTTTCCCGCCTTCTTCATAAGGTTATAAAGCTCATCAAGTATTAAAATTTTTATACTTAAATCCACAGGCAAATCAGGATTTTGATGTGCCGGATTAATTTTTTGTCCTATAAACATATAAAAGTGTGTACACTCCTCAATAAGCATTTTTGCAATAAGGGAAGCACCGTTTTTCATATCAAGTTTAACAATAACATTGTTATCTGTAGGATTTTCATAATATTCACGTATAATATCCACTGCTCTTTTAAGTGTAATAACTCCTTCCGTTACCAGGTCTATGCTTGGCATTTCAGCAGTAGGCGGTATCTCGGGATCCGTATATTCAATGCTCGGCACAAGAGGTTCTTTAAGTACTCGGCTCACTATGCTTGCAGAGCTTCCTCCGCACACTATTTTTTTACCCTCGGTCATCATAAACTCCGTAACAAGTCTTTCGTCAACGTTTTGATCCACAGGAGGACCGCTGTATAAGCTGACAACCTTTTTAGGTAAAATTTTCACTGCCGCAACAGTTGTGTCATCTCCGGGCTTATTTATATAAAGCTGATTACAGGTTTGGCTCAATATGTTTACAAGCCTTGCGGAAGAAATTTTTTCTCCTGCCTTGTTTGAAACAAACCTACACACATTTTCCCACCCCCAGCCTAAGTTTATCAAATTTCCCATTCCCGCATATATGACGCCGTCACTCATAAGCACCAGCATATCATCGGGAATAACCTTAAACCTGGCTTCTTTTATGGATTTACCAGCAATTTCTCTTATATCGTAATCAATATTAAATACGCTTTTATTTCTGACAAAAATACAGCCGGGCGAATCAAATTCAACCAAGTATGCATTTCCGTCATAATCTATCTGCAAAATTATAAAGGTTGAATATGCAACCTTTCTCACATTGCATATGGGAAGCGTATGTCCTATTGTATCAACTGTATCCTCAATAGAAGCTCCCTCATAAAGCATAGTGGATATAATTTTGGCAGTCAGAGTAGAAAGTATATTTGCCTTTACACCGCTTCCCAGTCCGTCGGAAAGAACAACAATATATCCGTTATCATTTTTTACAATTTCAACATTATCTCCGCAAAGCTCTTCATTATACTTAATAAGACTTTTATATGCCGCATCTATGTATATATTATCAGCCATTGTTAATTCCCTCAGCATCTATGAGATTTTTAAGCTTATTAAGCGTTACCTTTGTTTCAGCTGTTGTTTCACCCAATAAACTTGCTATCTGCTGTGCAACAACCATTTGTTTGTCAATAACCTTTTGAGCCATTTCAACAGACTCCACTTTTCTTCTGTAAAGATTTTCATTATCTTTTTCTTCCTGTGTAACGTCCTTTATTATTGCTATTGCCATATTCCTTTCTTCGGAATATACAATAGTCTGCTCCGTAACTATTCCATATTGTGAATAATACACCTTTTTATCATATATGCTTTTTCCTTCCTTAATGACCTGTTCAAAATCATCTGTAGGTATAAAATCAGACAGCTTACGGTTAAGAGCCTCATTTCTTGTAATATTAAAAAGTTTTTGAGCGGCAACATTAAATTCCTTTATATACATATCACTGTCTACGGCAATTATATAATTGGGAGTAAGACTTAATGTAACATTACTCATTGCCTGATTAATATCAGTCATATAAGGCAGGCATATATAAAGCTCCGCCTTTTTCTGATAAACAGCAATTGCCTTTTCTCTGCAAGTTGCATAGCCACAGCTGCCGCAGTTAAGCTCCTGTGATTTTGAATACTTTCCTATTTGCGAAAGTATGGCTCTTATTTCCTCCTCATCAGGCAGATCCTGAATAACAGGCTGAGCCTTGTGTTCAATTCTTATATCCGAAACATTATATTGCTTTAACTCTTTTGAACTGTCCGCATATTTTTTAACTTCTATTCTCGCCTTA
>JAUNPM010000177.1 GCA_030536675.1 Clostridia bacterium
ACTTGACTTTTCTTAGCAAGTTTATGTGGAAAATCAAGGAAGAGCTATAATTTATATAGTGTAAATATTAATACTTAAAAGTGTTAATACTATACTACATATAAGATTAGATTTATATTATGCATAAACTTAAAAAAAATTGGTATAAACTTTGTAAAAATAAGAAAAAAGTGTAGAAATTTTATATTTGTTGTGTTAGAATAGGATTAGTGTAAATTAAAATATTTTTGTGAAAAGAAGGAGAACATTATGCGTAAAACTAAAATCGTTTCAACTTTGGGTCCTGCATCTAACAGTGTCGAGCAGATCAAGGCTCTTATAGAGGCCGGTATAAGTGCTGCAAGATTAAACTTCTCTCATGGTGACCATGAAGAGCATGGAGCAAGAATTGCCAATTTAAAGCAGGCAAGAGAAGAACTCGGTGCGCTTATTCCTATTATACTTGACACAAAGGGTCCTGAGATCAGAACCAGAGATTTGGTTGACGGTAAAAAAGTACAGCTTGAAGAGGGTCAGACTTTTACAATAACAACAGATGATATTGTAGGTGATAATACAAGAGTTGCCGTTACTTATAAGGACATAACAAAGGACTTAAGCGTAGGTTCAACTATTCTTATTGACGACGGTCTTATTGAGCTTACTGTAACAGATATTAAGGGCAATGATGTAATATGCCGTGTTGTAAATTCAGGGTTGCTGGGTACAAAGAAGGGTGTTAATTTGCCTAATGTACACATAAATCTTCCTGCTCTTACGGAAAAGGATATTGATGATATTAAATTTGGTGTAAGTGTGGGTGTTGATTATATTGCTGCTTCATTTATACGTTCTGCAAAGGATGTGCTTGAAATAAAGAGAGTTCTTGAAGAATGTGGCGGTTCAGATATTCAGATAATATCTAAGATCGAAAACAGAGATGGTGTTGACAATATAGATGAAATACTTGAAGTAACAGACGGTATTATGGTTGCAAGAGGTGACCTTGGTGTTGAAATTCCTTTTGAGGAGGTTCCTCTTGTTCAGAAAATGCTTATAAGAAAGTGTATAGAAAAGGGTAAGCCTGTAATTACAGCAACACAGATGCTTAATTCAATGATCGATAATCCAAGACCTACAAGAGCAGAAGTAAATGACGTTGCAAATGCAATATATGATCATACTGACGCTATAATGCTTTCAGGAGAAACCGCTCAGGGTGATTATCCTGTTGAGGCTGTAAAGGCAATGGACAGAATTGCAAGAAAAGTAGAGTCTTCAATAAATTATGCAGACAGATTTAATAAAATCTATTCCAAATCTTTAAGAGTAAGAAATATAACAAGTGCAGTAAGCCATTCTGCTTGTACAACTGCAAATGACTTAAATGCGGCTATTATTTCAACTCTTACTTTGTCAGGCAGAGCTGTAAAGGAAGTTTCAAAGTACAGACCTGCTACAGATATTTTAGGCTGTTCACCAATTGACAGAACTTGCAGACAGCTTAATCTTATATGGGGTACTACTCCTATGTTTGTTGACTTTGAAAGCAAGAGTATGTCTGCTTTATTTGATGCACTTGCAGAAAAAGCTCTTGAGCTTGGACACGCACAAAACGGAGAGCTTATGGTATTTACGGGAGGTACTCCTCTTGGAACAACAGGCTCTACAAATACAATAAAGGTTGGTATTGTAGGAGATACTCTTTTAAAGGGAAGAGCAATGACTAAGGCTGCTAAGTTCACTGCACATACAAATATATGTTCAGATAGTGATGAAGCTAAGCTTCACTTTAAGAGCGGTGACATTTTTGTGACTTCAAATCCTGATAAGGGACTTATTCCTTATATGATGAAGGCAGGCGCAATTATTGTTGGCTCAAGTGACAAGAGAGTGGACTTTACTCATGCTGTGGATCTGGCAAGAGTTTTGAAGGTTCCTTGTATTCTTTGTGATACAGATGTTGCTTCAACTATTCCGGATAAGCTTCTTGTAACTATTGACAGCAACAAGGGTACTGTTAATATAGAAAGAAAGTAATATATAATTACTTATAAAATTGATCTGAAATTTTTATGCACGAAATAGAATAATTTTTCGGATAAGATGTAAAAAAGTCCTGAAAGGTTCAATGATGAATCAATTCGGGACTTTTTATAATAAATCAAAAAGAAATATATTTTGTGTTCATAAAACGGAGGTTATATCCTGTTCTTTTACTAATAAGATATTTACGAATTTTGTTATTTCCATGGAAATATATTGCTGTATGTAAAGAGCTGTTTTGTTTGTAACGGCATAAAATTAACATTGATTTGCATAATCCCTTGCATAGATACATATTGGAAATTACCTCCGTATATAATTATTGAGTTTACAGGTTCATAATAGGTATAACACATTAACAGGTGATTTGTCAACACATATTGTAAACATTACAAAGGTTTAACATTAGGTTTGATAACTGTACTGAAATTTTACATAAATTTTGTGGGAATTTGGTTGAAAAAATTTGATTTTGGCAGTATTTTATATGTGTAAAATAAATGCTGATGTCATATTATTTTGTATATGAATTGAATGTATTAATATCTGTTGTTATGAATAAAATAACAAAAACTAATTTGCTAAAGGTGGTAAAAAATGAGTATGGAAATTAAAAAAATAGGTCTGCTTACAAGCGGCGGTGACGCTCCCGGTATGAATTGTGCTATCAGAGCAATCGTAAGAACCGCTATTCACAATAATATTCAGGTTTTTGGCATAAAAAGGGGCTTTGAAGGGCTTTTAAACGGTGACATTGAAGAAATGCAGGCAAGAGATGTTTCAAACATAATGTTCAGAGGCGGAACAATACTGCGTACGGCACGTTCTTCTGAAATGCGTACGGAAGAAGGAGTGGAAAAGGCTGCACAGCTTTGCAAGCTCCTTAAGCTTGACGCTCTTATTATTATTGGTGGGAACGGTTCATTAAGCGGAGGACTTGATTTGTCTAAAAAAGGCGTAAATGTAATAGGTATTCCCGGGACTATTGACCTTGATCTTGACTGTACGGATTACACTATCGGTTTTGATACGGCAGTGAACACATCACTTGATGCCGTAAATAAAATAAGAGATACTTCAAGCTCTCACGAAAGGTGCTCTATAGTTGAGGTAATGGGAAGAGGTGCAGGCTTTATTGCTCTTTGGACAGGACTTTCGGGAGGAGCGGAAGAAGTGGTTATACCTGAAAGAGAATTAAGCAAAGAGGAAATTATTGAGCAAATACTTGAAAACAGAGCAAAAGGGAAAAGGCATAATCTTATAGTTGTGGCAGAAGGAAGAGGAAACAGTCAGCAGCTTGCGGAAGAAATTGAAAAAGACACGGGAATATCTACAAGAGCAACAATTTTGGGACATCTACAGAGAGGAGGCTCTCCAACGGCTCTTGACAGAGTTGCCGCTTCAATAATGGGATATAATTCAATTATGGCTCTTCTTGAAGGAAAGAAAAATAGGATAATAATACAAAGAGATGGCAAATATACAGACATTGATCTTGAAGAGGGACTTAATTATCACAGAGAGTATAATGATTATTTATACCACGTAACAAAGGTTCTTGCAATATAAAGAGGTTTGTTATGGGTTTTACGGGTTTGGTTTAAAATCAGACCCGTTATTTTTGTAACACAAAGTAACAAGGTTATATGATATTATATATCTGTAGATTTATTTTGAGAGGTGAAAGCCTCTCTTTTTTTATAGGAGGGAAGATATTGATTTACGGATATGTAAGGGTTTCCACAAGGGAGCAGAATGAGGATAGGCAAATAATTGCAATGGGTGAGTATGGCATTGAAAGGAAAAATATTTTTATGGACAAGGAAAGCGGAAAGGATTTTGAAAGGCGCAATTACAAAAGGCTAATAAAGGTGCTTAAAAATGGGGACGTGGTGGTTGTAAAAA
>JAUNPM010000178.1 GCA_030536675.1 Clostridia bacterium
ATGGGGAGCATATTTTATGCTTTCTTCCATTATTACAGGAGTAAGCGCCGCCAGTCCTCTGCCTTGTATCACATTTTTTATTCCCCTTAAGGGCTGCTCCATACCGTGGGGCAGCGCAGCCCCCGCCGTATAAACAGCCATACCGCCAAGTACTCCCGCAAAGCTCAGATCGTCCCACATTTTAGGGCTGTTTTCCCCCTCATAAAGAGGTATAAGACTTTTGCTTATAAGCTCCATACCCGTTTTTGAAAACATATCACTCATATATCTGCTTGTTCTGCTTATATATGCCTCCATACAATGACATAAAGCATTAAACCCTGCATAAGCCAATATTATTTTGGGCATAGTTGCCATACATTCAGAATCTATTATTGACGCCTTTGGAATGATTGCGTCTGATCTTAAATATTTACTGTTTCCCGTTTTGGGATTTGTAAGCAAAGCAGATCCGTTTCCTTCACTTCCCGTGCCGCAGGTGGTAGGCGCCAATATAACAGGCAGTGATTTTTTGCTTTCCTCTGCATTAAATATGTAATCATCAATGCTTCCTTTATTCACAGCCATAAAAGCAGCGCCCTTGGCACAATCCATTACGCTGTCACCCCCAAGCCCTATAACAACATTGCATTTGTTGCTCACTGCAAATTCAGC
This sequence comes from Clostridia bacterium, assembly GCA_030536675.1. Taxonomy (GTDB): domain Bacteria; phylum Bacillota; class Clostridia; order Lachnospirales; family CAG-274; genus Gallispira. The sequence goes on from JAUNPM010000178.1 coordinate 655, forward strand.
GGCAGCCTCCGCATTTGTAGTAAGAGGATTAGGTCTTACATTGTCATACACACAATTTTCAATTCCATATTTTTTAAGATAATTTACAACTCTGTCAAGCAGTCCCGATTCTTTGGCACTGCTCTGTCCCGTAACGATCATAGCCCTTGTGCCGTAATCAGCTGTTACAGCTCCTATTTCTCTTATACTTCCTCTCCCGAATGTAATGTTTACAGGCAAATTATAATTAAAATACACAGCAGCACCTCCTTTTTATTGATCACAGCTTATCAAAACATTTCCAAATACAGATTTTTTAAATCTTCAACTCCGACTTCCTTCATATTGTCCCCTGTTGCCGCATCATTAAAGGCAGATAAAGCAAGCTCATCAATATCATTTTTATTAACATTTACAGCGGCAAGTCTTTGTGGCAGTCCCGCTTCCTTGTTAAATTTATTTACAATTTCAGCACAGTGCTCCGCCGCCCTAATATGATCGTCGCCTTCAAATTTACTGTCAAAGGCTTTAGCCAAATATATCATTTTTTCTTTGCACACATCAGCATTAAATTTAATTACATAAGGCAGTATCAATGCATTTGCAACACCGTGAGGTATGTCATAAAAAGCACTTAAGGGGTGTGCCATTGAATGAACTATACCGAGTCCCACATTTGTAAAGCTCATTCCAGCCATATACTGAGCTATGGCAAGCTCTTTTCTGACATTAAGATCGGATGGATACTTAAGCACATTCATAAAATTTTCGGCTATAAGTGAAACTCCTTTAAGTGAAAGAGCTTCCGAAAAAGAAAATGCACCCTTTGACAAATATGACTCAACACAATGTGTTAATGCGTCCATTGCCGTAGCCGCCGTAAGCTTTAAAGGCAAAGATGCCATAATTTCCGTATCAAGTATTGCGGCAACAGGCACAGCCTTTGAATCCATACAAGCCATTTTTCTTTTTTCCGCCTTGTTTGTTATTACATAGTCCATTGTTGTTTCGGAACCTGTTCCCGCAGTTGTGGGTACCGCAACAAGAGGAAGAGCAAAATTTTTGCTCCTGTCAATACCCTCAAGTGAAGCCACATCAATATTTTCACTGTTATTCACAATTACAGATACAGCCTTTGCTGTGTCAATAACCGACCCTCCGCCTACTGCTATTATAAAATCACTTTTGTTTATGCTGTAGGCTTCAAAACAGGACAGTACGTTTTCAATAGTGGGATTAGGCTTAACATCTTTGTATATGTCGTATTTTATATTTCCCTTTAAAAGCACCTCTTCCACTTTTCCCGTAATACCACATTCCGCAATATCCTTATCGGTAACAATAAACGCACTTTTAAAATGTCTTTTTTCAGCCTCGGTTAAAATTTCTTCTCTTGCATACTCTCCAAAATACGCAGTACCCGCATAAACCATTCTGTTTACACTCATTTCGCCCACCCTTTCCACTTGGTATGATCACCTATTATTCTTCATTATTTTCATTAGCCGAATATAACAGATCATTTATCTCTTTTCTTATTTTAATAAATTCAGCTGTATCCTTAAGCTCAAGTCCTCTTTTGTGAGGAAGATACACATTTACTTCCTTTATTACTCTGCCCGGTCTTGCAGACATTACATATATTTTGTTTGCAAGAAAAACAGCCTCATCAATATCGTGAGTAATAAAAACAACCGTAGGATTGTCATTTTCCCAAATTTCTCTCATTAACAGCTGCATCATTGATTTGGTATGAGGATCGAGAGCACCGAAAGGCTCGTCCATAAGAAGCACCTCAGGTCGGTTTGCAAGAGCTCTTGCTATAGCCACTCTCTGTTTCATACCTCCCGAAAGCTCCTTTGGATATGCCTTTGCAAACTTTTCAAGACCTATTATTTTAAGATAGCGTTCTGTAATTTTATTTTGCTCATCTTTATTGAGCTTCTTTATTTTAAGCCCAAACTTTATGTTTTCTTCAACCGTCATCCAGGGAAAAAGAGTATATGTCTGAAAAACCATTCCCCTGTCGGGTCCGGGACCCTTTACCTTTTTGTCATTTACAATAATATCTCCTCCGGTGGGAAAATCAAGTCCTGCAAGCATTCTCAAAAGAGTTGACTTGCCGCAGCCCGACGGACCGACTATACAGACAAAGTCATTGTCCTGTATATCTATTGAAGCGTCCTCTATAGCCTTTGTGCTTTTCTTTCCCGATGTATAGACCTTGTCAATATGCCTTGCAATTATTTTACTGCTGGCAACGTGAGCTTCAAGAGGACTTCCCGCATTATTTACTATATTTTGTTTCTTTTTAAGCATAACCAAAACCTCCTTTACTCAGCCCAGGGGAACAATTTTTTAATTGCAAAAGCAAATAGCCTGTCTGTTATAAGTCCCAAAGCACCTATAATAAGAATACCTGAAAATATACTTTCCGTATGTAAAAATCTTTGTGCCTTTAATATTGAATATCCTAAGCCTGAGCTTGACGCCACAAGCTCTGCAACTGTAAGATATGTCCAGCCCCAACCTATCATCATTCTTAATGTAAGCATCATTTTAGGCGACATTGCAGGTATGAGCACCTTAGTAATTGTAGTAAATCTTGTTGTACCCAGGGTATAGCTTGATGAAAGAAGATCATCTGACACGCTTCTTGCATCATCAGCTATCATAAGCACCATTTGGAAAAAGCAGCCAAGGAACACAATACTTATTTTTGCAATTTCACCTATACCGCACCATACCATTACAAGGGGCACAAATGCAGGAACAGGCATATAACGTATAAACTCACACACGGGAGCTATAATAGCGTCAAGTCTTTTAAAACTTCCCGCAAGTATTCCCAAGGGAACACCAATTATAACGGCTATAATAAAGCCCATTGTTATTCTGAATATACTGTAGCCCATATTAAGCCAAAGAGAACCGTCCTTAGCGGAATCAATAATATCATTTAAAACCTTCATTGGTGAAGGCAGAAACAGCTCCTTTACACTTCCGCTTACACAAAGAAAAGTCCAAACAGCAAAAATAACCAAAAAAGTAATTATTGCCGAAATAATATAACACTTGCGTGATATATCCTTTCTTAATCGAAAATCACCCTTATTTCTTCTCATTTGCCTACCTCTTTTCTGATTACATTAATGCGTCCTCGCCTCGTTCACCCGTATGTATTCTTATACTTTCCTCCACGGGCAAAACAAATATTTTACCGTCGCCCTCAGCATTATGACTGTTTATT
>JAUNPM010000179.1 GCA_030536675.1 Clostridia bacterium
GTTTGTGTGTCAGACATTATTTCAACATTTATATTTGTAATATATGGTGTTTGATTTAAACCCGTTACCGAAGCCGTAAGCTTCATTTCCTTAACAAGCTCATAGGATACAAACTTATATGAACCGTTTCCCACAGGCTTCATATCTTCCGCAGCATTACCGTTATAATAATGCTTGGGTATCACAGGAAAACATAAACTATACCCTACAGAGCCCAATCCCTTTGAATAACTGATTTTTACCGTAAGATTGTCTACCTTTGAATAAGATGTAATATTTTCACTGCAGCTTTTATATATTGTATCAGGTTCAGCCTTTTCTATCTGTCTTAATGTGTATATAACATCATCAGCCGTAACATCGTTGCCGTCCTCCCACTTAACTCCCTGCTTCAGCTTAAGTGTAACGGTATTTCCGCTTACGCTGTAGCTTTCTGCCAAGTTTGGAACAACCTGCATACCGTCGCCTACAACAAACAAGGGTTCATATATAAGCCTTAAAACCTTGTCAACAGTATTGTCCCTGTTTTCAATGGGATTTAAAGTTTCAGGTTTGTGCATTGACAGTGTCATTGTACCTCCCGTAACAGGCTTTTGTGTCTGTGAGGTCTGCACAGGTATATTTTCATTGATTTCGGAAGAACCTTCATTTCCACAGCCTCCAAACAGCAAACAACAGGCAATCAAAACACTAATTGCTCGCAATTTCATATAGATCAGTCCTTAAAATTATTTTGTATATTTTTTCATAAAGCATAACTTTTTTAACATAGTTTTCAGTTTCCTTATAGGGTATATAATCCAAATACTCTCCGTCGGAGCTGTACTTTGTATCCCCCAGCCATTTTGTAACATTACCGCTTCCCGCATTATAGGCGGCTGCCATAAGCTCATAATTATTATTAAACTGTTTTGAAAGAAAGTTAAGCACCCAACAGCCTATTTCAATATTTACATCCGGATCTTCAATATCGGCATAGCTGAAATTTTCAATACCCATATTTTCAACAGCCCAGTCAATTGTTGCAGGCATAAGCTGCATAAGCCCTCTTGCTCCCTTGTGGGACTCTGCACTTACTTCAAATCTGCTTTCCGTGTTTATGACCGCACACACAAATCCCGGCTCCAGATCATATTTCTCACTGTATTTAAGTATTTGATCCGCATACTTTACGGGGAAAAGTATACATAAAGCACAATACCCTATAAACAGCAGTATTATAAGCCAAAGCACCGATGTAAGCAGAAATTTAACCTTTTTAAACATTAAATTAACCCCTTATCCTTCATTATACAAGTTATCTCGTTTTTAATTTTTTCAATATCTCCGTCATTTTCAATAATAATATCGGCATATCTTTTTAGATCCTCAAAAGGTGTCTGATTTTTAAATCTTAAAACAGCCCCTTCCCTGTCGATTCCATCTCTCTTCATTACTCTTTCTATTCTCATTTCAAATGGTGCATAAACTACCCATATACTGTCGCATATTTTATTAAGACCCGATTCAATAAGTAAGGGAGCGTCAATTACAACAACCTTTTTCCCACTGTTTTTATTAATTTCATTTTCTGCTTCTTTTACTATATACTTATGAGTTATTTCATTAAGCAGCTTAAGTTTATTGCTGTCATTAAAAACAATGCTTCCCAGTATTTTTCTGTCTATTTCACCGTCACATTTTAATATTTTTTCTCCAAATGCAGAAATCAGTTCATTATAAGCCGCACCTGATTTAAGCATATTTTTATGAGCGGTTTTATCACAGTCGATTATTACCGCACCGTATTCCTTCATTATTTGAGCAACGGTCCCTTTTCCCGAACCGCTGTTTCCCGTTAGACCTATTACCTTCACATTATCACCGCTTTATCTTTTTGTAATACCGTATTGAATATAAAAAGCAATTCCCATAAGCACAAAACTTGCCAAGCACATTGTTCTTATATTAGCAAAATAATGTGAAATATAAGCAAAAGCTATAAATACCGCCCACACAGCTATGCAAATAAAATACCCTATTAGCCAGCCTCTGCTTTCCTTATATTCCTTGTCACAGCTTATATAAAATTTTATAAAGCAGGGAACAGCTACAGCAAACATACAATTCCTTATAGGCACAAATTCACTGTTTGTAATTCCCGCACCCGTTGTATCAAGACCCAAAACCAAAATTATCATTAATCCCGTTGCCCCAAACAGTATCACACTTGCGGCATAGGATAATATTCTTTTGTAATCCATTGTTTCACCTCTTATTTTACATCATACCAGTTTTCGCCCGTATGGACCTCAGCATATAAAGGTACAGAAAGAGAAACCGCATTTTCCATTTCTTCTCTCAATATATTTGCAACCCTTTCCGCCTCATCCTTGTATGCCTCTATTAAAAGCTCATCGTGGACCTGAAGCACAAGCTGTGATCTTAGCTTTTCTTTTTTCATTCTGTTATAGACCTTGACCATAGCAATTTTAATAATATCCGCAGCAGTTCCCTGAACAGGCATATTCATTGCCACTCTTTCACCAAAGGAACGCTGTATAAAATTACTGCTGTTTATTTCGGGAATATATCTTCTTCTGTTAAATATCGTTATTCCGTATCCTTTTTCCCTTGCAGAGCTGACACAGCCGTCAATAAAATCCTTTATTTTTGGATACTTTGCAAAATAGCTTTCAATATAAGCGTCTGCCTCCTTTTTAGTTATTCCCAGATCCTGAGATAAGCTGAAAGCACCTATTCCATATATAATACCAAAGTTTACGGCTTTTGCATTTCTCCTCTGTAAAGGTGTGACTTCTTCAAAAGGCACATTAAATACCTGTGAGGCAGTTATTGTGTGTATATCCTGATTTTCCTTAAAAGCATTTATTAGGTTTTCATCTCCTGCCATATGTGCAAGCACCCTCAACTCGATCTGTGAATAATCAGCGTCAATATAAACACAGTCTTTTTTAGGTATGAAAACCTTTCTAAGCTTTCTGCCAAGCTCTATTCTTACGGGTATATTCTGCAAATTAGGCTCTGTTGAACTTATTCTTCCCGTAGTTGTTATCGTCTGATTAAATGTTGAGTATATTCTGTCATCACTTTGAAGCACGGCAAGCAACCCCTCGGCATACGTGGATTTCAGCTTGCTGTAAGAACGATATTCCAGTACCTTTCCCACAATTTCGTCCTTATCCTTAAGCTTTTCAAGAATATCAGCTGATGTTGACCAGCCTGTTTTTGTTTTCTTTCCGCCCTTTAATCCCAGCTTTTCAAACAAAATATAGCTAAGCTGCTTAGGTGAATTAATATTAAACTCCTCCCCTGCAAGCCAATATATATCCTTTGTAAGCTCGTTGATTTTTCCGTCAAGGCTTTTTCCGTATTCCTCAAGAGATTTTCTGTCAACACCCATACCTACATATTCCATATTTGCAAGCACATATATTAAAGGCAGTTCTATTTTATAATATAGATCCTTCTGATCGTTTTCTTCAAGCCTTTTTTCTATTATCTTATAGCTTCTGAAACTTATATCACACATTCTTCCGCTGAACATTGCAAATTCGTCATCGCTTAAATCGTCAAAACTTTTTCTGCTCTTGCCCTTTCCCATAATTTCTTCTTCGGAAGGATAGCTTTCATTTAAAAAATCCTCTGCAAGCTCATTGTATTCATAGTTGTCCATAGAAGAATTTATAATATATCCTCCTATCATTGTATCAAATATTATGTTGTTAAGCTCAATACCCCTTCTTTTTAAAAATACAATATCCTCTTTGGCATTGTGAGAAATTTTACAATTTTGATTTTCAAAAAAATCTCTGAATATACTAAGGAGTTCATTTTCTTCCATTTTAAAAACAAAAACCTTATGCTCCTCCTGTGTA
>JAUNPM010000180.1 GCA_030536675.1 Clostridia bacterium
CTGCTGCAGATCATATATGCTGTCAATATTTATATTTTAAAATATCATATTGTTAAATGATTATATGTATGATCCTGCTGTCATATGCCAAAAAGAGAACGACCTTATGTTTTCATATTTTCATAAGGTAATTCTCTTTTTTACTTTGTTACAAGCCTGCAATGCTTATGTTTTTAACTGCAATTGAAGGTGAACCCACCGATGATGCGTTAAATTTAATGTCATTTCCCACAATAAATATGTCATTTAACATATCATAAAAATTTGAAGCTATCGTTATCTGATTTACAGGTGTGGTTATTTTGCCCTTTTCTATTTTAAAGCCCTCTGCCGCAACGGAAAAATCACCCGAAACCCAATTTACTCCCGAGTGCAGACCTGCCACATCTGTTATAACTATACCCTCATACACTTCCTCAGCCATTTTCTCAAAGGTCGCTTCACCCTTTTCAATATAAAAGTTTGTTGCCGATGTATTTACACTTCCCTTGAAGCTGCCCTTAAAGCCGTTTCCCGTAGATTTGACCCCGTCCTTTGCCGCCGTTTTCAGATTATATAAATAGGTTTTTAATATTCCCCTTTCTATTACATTTTTGCTGTATGTTGCAACACCCTCACTGTCAAAGGAGGCCGTTGCATTTCCCTTTTCAAGTAATGGATCGTCAACGAGAGTTACTATATCAGAGGCAATTTTGCTGTTCAATTTGTCCTTTAAAAGAGAAAAACCCTTTTGCACGTTTTCCGCAAAAAAGCTGCCGCAAAAACAGCCTAAAATATCGGCAAACACCTCATTTTTAATTATTACAGATGATTTTTGGCTTTCAACAGGCTTTCCTCCCAAAGCAAGAATTGCCTTTTCTGCCGCCTTTCTGCCTATTTCAATGGGATCAAATTCTTCAATGTTTCTTCCTATCCAAATCTCGCCCTTTTCAACGGTTTCATTTTCATCAACAGCCATATTTTCAATATAAGCCATAAAATAATTTTCTTTTTCTTCCAGCTTAAGCCCCTTTGTGTTGTCAATTTTCACACAGCTTATTCCCGTGGATATCATTGCCTTGTTTACCTTTATTCTTGGGTCATATTCAAGAGCTGCATTTTCCATATTAAGAGCCGCCTGAATTTTATCCTCAACAGTCATATTGTCGATTTTATCATTGTACACATTGACCTTGTAATATTTTTCACTGCCCTCATATATAAATTCCTTATCTCCGCCCGAAATTATCTCGCTGTTTTCAACAGCATTTTTAATTATGTTATCAACATCGGGGTCTTTAGCATTTTCACTGAAATAATAGCCCATTTTGCCATTGTAAAGTCCTCTGAAGCAAAAGCCTCCGCTTTGACTGTTTTGATATTTTTCAATATTTCCTTTATACACACTTACGCTGAAGGAAGAGCTGTCGCTCCAATAAATTTCACATTCCTCAAAGCCTGCTTCAAGAGCCTTTTTAAAAAGCTCTGTTTTCAAATTTTCAGTATTCATCAGCCTCTTCCTCCCACTGTCATATTTTTTACCCTTAACATAGGCTGACCTACGCATACGGGTATGCTTCCGCTTGAAGCTCCGCACATTCCCTCGGCAAGAGCAAGATTATCGGAAATTCTGTCTATATCAAAAAGCACCTCGGAGCCCTTTCCTATAAGTGTAGCACCTCTCACAGGCTCGCATATTTTTCCGTTTCTTATAATATAAGCCTCGCTTACAGCAAAGTTAAAGTCACCGCTTGCAGGATTTACAGAGCCTCCGCCCATATACTTTGCATAAAGTCCGTATTCAGTATCCTTTATAATGTCCTCTTTTTTGTCCGTGCCTGCCGCAATATAAGTGTTTGTCATTCTTGACACAGGCACAAGCTTATAGCTTTCACGCCTTGAAGAGCCTGTGGAGCTCATACCCATAAGTGAACCGTTGTATCTGTCAACCATATAATTTTTAAGTATGCCGTTTTCTATAAGTACATTTTTGCGGCTCTTTGTTCCCTCATCGTCAATATTTATGCTGCCCCAGCTTCCCGGAATAGTTCCGTCGTCTATGGCAGTCAGCTTACTGCTTGCTATTTTCTGCCCTATTTTATCTGTAAACACAGATGCCTTTTTGCTTATTGCAGCCGCCTCCAGACCGTGACCGCAGGCTTCGTGGAATATTACTCCTCCAAATCCGTTGTCCATGATCACAGGCATTTTTCCGCTTGGACAATTTTCGGCTTTAAGCATTGTAACGGCTGAGCGGGCAGCCTCCCTTGCAATTTCCTCAATATTTACGGTATCAAAAAATTCAAAGCCCTTTAATGCTCCCGGACCGAAATATCCCGATTGCTTTTCGTTTCCTTGAGAAGCCACGGCAGAAACGGATATTCTTGTTCTCACTCTCTCATCTTCCGCCCAAAGCCCCTCTGTATTTGCGATAAGGATATTTTGCACTGAATCCAAATAACCCATATTAGTTTGAGTTATAAGGCTGTCATAATTATAAGCCGCATTACTGCCCAGCTTAAGAATATTTACAATTTCCTTTTTAGAAACAGCAGAAGGCATAATTTCCGTGTTATATAATTTTTCCACGTCCATATCACTTAACACAATATTTTTAATTGAGCTTTCACCCTTTATTGCCCTTGCTCCTTCTCCCGCAAGACGTATAAGATTTTCCCTGTCCGTTTTATTTGTGTATACATACACGACCTTATCCTTATTTATTATTCTTATTCCGCAGCCGTGATCAACACCCGAATTTGCCCTTTCAACACTGCCGTTTACAACTCCTATTGAATTTTTTACATTGTTTTCGGCAAATATTTCTGCAAACTCAGCTCCCGTTGAAACAGCGCTTAAAAGCACGGCTTCCGCAACAGCTTTATTTATCACATATATCTCTCCCTTCACATTTCATATAGCTATTTTAACACCAATCACATATTTTTACAACTAAATATTTATTTCATATGCTTGAATTAACTTTTAACCACAAGCGTTTAATTACCTAAAGCTAACTATTTTGTTATAAAAAAATTAATATAAATTTTATAAAAAACACTTGCAATTTTAACGGATTTGTTATATTATATAGATGAGTAAGATAACTTACAATCTTTTTAGGAGGTGCTCATTATGGCATATAATATTAGTGATGATTGCATCAGCTGCGGCGCTTGTGCAGCAGAATGTCCTGTTAGCGCAATTAGCGAAGGCGATGGAAAGTATGTAATTGATGCTGACACTTGCATTGACTGTGGTTCTTGTGCAGGCGTATGTCCTGTAGGTGCTCCACAGGCATAATTGTAATACATATTACAATTAAAGCATATTTTTATTATAAAAACCCGGCTTTTGCCGGGCTTTTAAATTTTCGTGTTTTATTTTTATACAGACCTCTTTTTTATTTTATCATATATTTCGTCACTGATATACATTCCCTCGTCTATTTTAAGCTCCCACACATATTTTTCGGGAACATTCAATACCTCCTCTTCCCCGTCCTCATTTACAAACACAGCTTTGTCTGTTATGACCTTGTCATCGGGCACTCCCTCACAGCCAAAATCAGGCTCATCAATACTTTTTATAAAAATCATTTACATATCTCCCTTAAGTCTTGCCATAAACTCTTTATCATAAAGCACGGCATTTATCTGTGAACCTATGAGTATAAGGCTCGAAAGCAAAAACAGCCATATTCCGAAAACAAAAATAGCCGCAATACTTCCGTAAATAACAGAATATCTTGAAAAATTGTTAATATAAATATTAAAGCCCTTTGACACCACATACCAGCTTATTATTGTAAACATAATGCCGGGCAAAAGGCATTTGATCTCTATTTTAATGTTTATTG
>JAUNPM010000181.1:0-1595 GCA_030536675.1 Clostridia bacterium
TAAAGTAAAAACATAACTGCTATTTAAAAAAGCCTTAAATCTAAAAGAGAAAACCACTGTATCTCCCTCTTTTATGCATTCCTGCTCTGTTTCTTCAAAAATACCGTAATAATCTATGGAAGACGGATCCGGCATATTGCAGGCTATAATATTTTTCTTTGCATACTCACTTTCAGAACCTACACAGGCACAAACGGTATACGGTTCAAAAACAGGATCAATGTACATACCGCCGCCGTAACAGTACCCTTCGTTATTATAAAAGTGACTGACTTCAGAAACATAGACAACAGCAGGCTTTTCAGCCAAATCACAATAAGCGTGCATAGGTGTTGTCCCTGTCAGTCCGTGACCTGGCTCCACCTGTGTTACACCCTCTGCCGCCATTTTTTCAAACATATGAGATGATGTGGTACCCGGTGCATTAATTTCAATATTTTTAAACCCTGCCTTTTCAAGCTTCTCTTTAGCTTTAAGCAATGTCTTAAAATTATGAGTATGCTCCACACTGATAAGCTCCTTATTAAACAGCTGTGTGGGAAAAGAAGTTATACCGGCAAATTTAAGTCCCGGCAAGCTGTTTATTTTTTCCGCAAAGTACACAATTTCATCTGCGGGAAATCCTCCCTCGTGCCCGGTATAAAACACATCTCCGTTATCATATATTCTAAGCAGTATATTCTGTTCCTGATTTTCGGGCAGAGCTTCCGATATTTCCCTTGCCTTTTCCATACTGAACACAGTCCAAAACATAGGCTTCATATTCACAGCTGCTTTTGTTTCACCTGATGGCACCTGGACCAAATGTCCCAAATGCCCTATTTTTCCTCCTGCTCGGTGCACTCTTCTTGCATCTGCCATATCCACACAAACAAATCCGTCGGCACCCGCCCTGTTCAAAACATCAACCGCAACTGGATTCCTCCCTATCTGCTTTGTCATAGGAAAAAATTTCATATTGTTTTTATGACAAATATCTGCCATTATTTTTGCGTTTTCATATATGGCATCAATATCAAGAATGTATGAATTTGCAGGGATTTTTTTATCTTGGTGCAGCTTAACGGCAGCGTCTATTAATTTTTCATTTCTTGACAATACTTTATTCAAAAACATACAAATTCTCCTTCCTATACAGACTTCTTTTCACGAAGACTGAGAGCAACCGCAAGAACGATAACTATGCCTCTGGCTATCATCTGTTCGTTTGTGCTCAATCCCATAAGCAGCAGCCCGTTATTAAGCATTCCTATTACCAAGGAGCCAAGCAGTGTACCAAACACAGTACCCTTTCCTCCGCTGAAACTTGTTCCGCCTATAACTACAGCTGCAATTATATTCATACTGTCATTTTCTCCGTATGTATATCTTGCGCCCTGCATTCTTCCCGTATACAAAATACCTGCACAAGCAGCTGCAACAGAACAAATTATCATTGCATAAAATTTAACTTTGTCCACATTAATGCCTGAATATTCCGCTGCCGATTCATTTCCTCCTACAGCAAGAACCTTTCTTCCGAATGAAGTCTTTTTATACACATATTGCCCAAGACAAGTCAAAACTATTGTCCATAGGAACAGCGTAGGAATAAC
>JAUNPM010000181.1:1605-3814 GCA_030536675.1 Clostridia bacterium
TCGCCTGAACCGAAAAAGCGGCAAAAGCTTTTGTTTGTTACAGTGACTGCTTCAAGATTTGTCATAGTTCTTGCAATACCTACATATATATTGCTTGTTCCCAGAGTTACAATAAAAGCAGGGATCCTGCATTTTGTAAGAATGGCACCGTTTACTATTCCACATAAAAGCCCGACTCCAATACCTGCTGCCAAAGCAACAGGTATTGAATGACTTTGCAGTACCAAAGCCGTGGCAAGGCTTGCACAGGCAGTGACACCTCCCGTAGAAAGGTCTATCTGACCCGCTGTTATTGCAAAGGTCATACCTACAGCCGCAACAGAAATCATCGCCGTTTGGCGCAAAACATTAAGCAAGTTTGACGCAGTCATAAATTTCCCCGGCAAAAGCACCGAAAAGCTCACAAAAACCAAAACAAAGCTTATATACACAATGTATTTTCCAAAATCGATTTTTTTAATATACTGCTTTAAATCAGCCTTATTAAAACCTTTTGTTCCAAACATATATAACCTCCTAACCCCAAAACACCAAATACTTTAACTATACTGTCAAAAGCCCCGTTTTATATCTACACTTTAAATTTATTTTAAAGCATTCATTATATCTGCGCCCGGCTCACAGTTCATTGCCTTGACCCAGCACTCAACAAGATTATCCTTTGTAACACGCAGTGCGTCACTTACAATATATCCCGGAGCATCTTCTCCCAACAGATCCAATACCGCAGCCTTAACCATAGTACCTCCAATTTGATACGGAACATCTGCAGATTTTCCGTATACAATTCCACCGTTTGCCATTTCAAGGTCATTATTTTCGCCTAAATCTATTGTAACTACCTTAATATCAGGGTTGCTTGAACGAATTTCAGCAACAACAGGCTCAGCCGCCACATCCCAGGAAACAAATATTGCGTCTAAATCGGGATTTTGTGTCAGCATAGCTGAAGCAACCTCTCCCGTTGCGGTTTCTTCCGCAAAGCCCATCATACTTACAATTTCAATATCAGGATAATTCTCCACAACGGATCTTACAAACTGATTATCTCTGTTATTTGTAACAGTGTAATCCGCATCATAATAAATAATTCCTATTTTCCCTTTTCCTCCTATGGCTTCTGCAATCAATTCGGCACAGGTACGTCCCATACCATATTGATCTCCCGTACAAACAGCAACATATTCTTCACCTGCTTTATAATCATTTACTGAATTGTCGGCAAACACAAGAGTTGTGCCGGAATCCACAACAGCCTTAAAAGCAGTTGTGCCGCTTACGGGATCAACAGGAAGAGAAAGGATAATGTCAGGCTTTAATGAAAGTGTCGTTTCAATTTGAGTTGCCTGCAAAGTTGGATCAAACTCTGCGTCAGCAACCGTGAGAACCTCAATACCCAGCTTTTCACACTCTGCCAAAGCTCCGTCTGTCATACCGTTATACCATTCGCTTGTACCTGCCCAAAGCATTGCCAGCTTTAAGTTCATTGCTTTTGCCGCAGCATACTGTTCATCAGTTAATTCAATTTCAGAAGCGGCAACAGCATCCTCACCGTTGGGTCCCTTTGCAAATGTTCCGACTTCAGCGTCATAATTGGGAATTGTGCTTAACACCTCATTGTCACTTAAACCACCACTTGAAGAACTGCAGCCAAAAAGTGACGTCCCGAATATTACAGCAGTTAATAAACTTAAAATATTTTTCCTCATACTTAAACCTTCTTTCTTAATATGCCCTAATTAATAGGCAAAACGTTTTATGGCAAATCTCAATCCCTCTGCGGCAGGTGAAAACTTGGGAGAAAGAAAACATATCTTTTTATCTCCAAGTCTGCCTGCAACCTGCCTCTGAATTTTTTCTTTATATTTAACATCGGAAAATAAACTTCCTGCCATAACTATATTAACAGTATTTTCAAAGTTTTCCTTTTTGCAGGCAGCCAATATAAGCTCTGTAATTTTACCTGTCGAAGCCTCTATAATTTCACTGCAAACCTTATCCCCCAATGCGGCCCAATTAAAAACAGGCAGTGCTATGGAAGCAATTTCCGCTACAGATAAATTTGCCAGCTTCCATTGTTCATTTGTGCAATTTTTTAAATACTTCTTCCTTATTTCGTTAAAAACCTCCGTTTCACATTCTTCCAGCCCGTCCAAAACCCGTATCATTTTTTTTACGATTTTAGCTCCTATCCAATATCCCGATCCTT
>JAUNPM010000005.1:0-7478 GCA_030536675.1 Clostridia bacterium
CGCCTTTGTTTACGGGTGCTGTAATACTTTCAACAAGTTCTGTTTTGGAAGTAAGTTCAGCTTTGTTTTCTTTAGGTGTGACAATGTTTATTGGTGCGGCAACTGCTGCGTCAACATTGTCTGACATTCCTTTATATACAGGTACTTTTCCTACTATCTCACCTTTTGACTTCCCGCTTTGAAGTTTGTAGTTTGCAAAACCGTAATCAAGAAGTTTCATAGTTGTTTGAAAACGAACTTTTGGATCGGGTGCTGCCATAACTACGGCAATAAGCTCCATACCATCTCTCATAGCCGTGCCTGAAAGACAGTAAAGGGCTTTGCCTGTTGAACCTGTTTTCAAGCCTGTTGCATCTTTATACCATTTAATGAGCTTGTTTGTATTTGTTAATCCAAATTCCGATGTACCCTTTGATGTTGTGTGGGTAATGGTATCCTGCCAAGTGGTCGTGTATTTTTTTATATCGGGATATTTTGTAATGAGTTCACGGCTCATAATTGCTATATCCTTGGCGCTCATTTTATGTCCCTCGGAATCAAGCCCGCAGGCATTTACAAAAGTGGTATTTTTCATACCCAATTCTTTTGCTTTTTCATTCATCATTGATACAAAGTTTTCTTCGCTGCCTCCTATAAATTCCGCCATTGCTACAGCTGCATCATTTGCTGAGGCTATGGCAATTGATTTTGTAAGGGTTTCAACACTTTGCTGTTCATTGGGTTCAAGAAAAATTTGTGAACCGCCCATACTTGAGGCGTGTTCCGATACGCTTACCATATCGTCCCACTTTATTTTTCCCGAATCCACAGCGTCATATATTAAAAGAAGCGTCATTATTTTTGTTACGCTGGCGGGAGGCAAAGCCTCCTCGGAATTGTTTTCGGATAATACTGTGCCTGTTGAAGCCTCCATAAGTATATAGGATTTGGCATCTATAGCGGGCGGCTCTGCATAAACGGCTGATGTAAAAAATGTTGCTGCCATTAAAGCTGCTGTTATTTTTTTTAGCATAAAAAATACCTCCTGTTTGAGATTTGCTCTGACAGGAGATATTTTTTGTATATGGTTTAAATTTTATGCACTTTTTTTACAAAACATAAAGAATAACGGAAAAGAAATGGCATATGCTTCCAAACACAACAAAAATATGAAAAATGCTGTGAGCATATTTTCTCTTAAAGCTGTATATGACCGCACCCAAGGTGTAAAGAACTCCCGAAATTACAAGAAGGACAAGTCCTACGGGAGCAAGACCTGCAACAAGGTCTTTATAAAACAAAATAATTGTCCAGCCCATACCTATGTAGCAAAGCATTGAAAGTTTTTTTGTTTTTTCCAGGTCAATTGCCGTAAGTGTTGTGGCAATTGCAACCAATATCCATTCAATTGCAAATATTATCCAGCAGGCAAAGGGATTTTGCTCCCTTATGGTGCAGAATATAAAAGGCATATAAGAGCCTGCTATCATAAAGTAAATTGTGCAGTGGTCCATGATCTGAAATACTTTTTTTGCAGTGCCGGGGCGGAGTCCGTGATAAATGCTTGACATTGTGTAGAGAGCCGTCATAGTGACACCGTATATGCAGGATGCGACAACACCCCAAGGATTGCTGTGGAGGGCTGCAACAATAATACAAAGTACCATTGCGGCTATGGAAAGGGCGCCGCCTACAATATGACTGACCATATTAAATATTTCCTCGCCTTTGGAATATTGGGGCAATATCCTGTCGGAAAGTTTTGTTCTGAACATTTGTAAAACCTCCTGTTATCAATATGAAAATGAAAGGCTGCTGCATAAAGCAACAGCCTTCTGCGTGTCGATAAAGTCGACACGCTTGCAAGAAATGCTTTCAGCTAAAGCTGAAAGCATTTCTTGCAGTGTGCTAAGGTGGGGACCAGCCGTGTGGTTTGCGTTCTTGCTGTGCAAGTACACAAACCAGTCCCTGTCCTCGGTCGAGCAAAGCTCGACCTGTGGATTAAAGTCTGCGACGCTTTTTGAATTACGGTGTCGCAAAAAACTTAATTTTTCTTAAAAAAGTTTAGTTTATTGATAGTCTGAAGGCTGCTGCATAAAGCAACAGCCTTAATTTATTTTGACTTAAATAATCCGAAAATTTTGTTGAAAAATCGAATTATCTTCTTCTTAAAAAAGTCGGTATTATTAAATCGCTTGAAGTATCTTCGTCTTCATTAGACACGTTATTTTGTGACGGTGTCTGTGTATAATTTGATCTAAAGGATGTAACAGGTGTTTGAACAGGAGAAGTCTTTGGAGCTTCCTGCTTAGGCTGAGCCTTTGGAGCGTCCTCGGAAATAAGTCCTGTTGCTATAACTGTTACCTTAACTTTATCTCCCATATTCTTATCAACTACAGTACCGAATATAAATTCAGCCTCGGGATCAAGAGATTCGGAAATAAGTTCCGCAGCTGCATTTGCTTCAATAAGGTTAAGGTCGGGACCGCTTGTAAAGTTGACAATAACGCTCTTAGCTCCGTCAATTGAAGTTTCAAGAAGAGGTGAAGTAATTGCCATTTTAGCTGCTTCCTGAATATCATCAGCTTCACCGATACCAAAGTGAGCAAGACCCTGATTTGAAATAACGGTACATACGTCTGCAAAGTCAACATTGATCTCACCGGGCTTTGTAATAAGATCGGATATACCCGTAACACCCTGATTTAAAACACTGTCGGCTAAAGCAAAGGCTTCGCCCATTGTTGTTGATTTATCTGCTGTTTCAATTAATTTCTGGTTAGGAATAACGAGAAGTGTGTCAACATATTCTTTTAAATTTTCGATACCCTGAAGAGCATATTTCATTCTCTTGGGACCTTCAAATTTAAAAGGCTTTGTAACAACGGCAACTGTAAGTATACCCATTTCTCTGGCAATTTTGGCTACAACGGGAGCTGCTCCCGTACCTGTTCCGCCGCCCATTCCGGCAGTAATAAATGCCATATCAACACCTTCAAGTGCCTGTGATATTTCTGCAGCTGTTTCTTCTGCTGCTTTTTCACCTACTTCGGGTCTTCCGCCTGCGCCTAAGCCTTTTGTAAGTTTTGCACCTATTTTTATTTTCTTTTTTGCAGCTGAATTTTCAAGAGCTGTTGAATCTGTATTAACTGCTATAAAGTCAATGGCTTCCGGATTTAATGAAAGCATTCTGTTTACGGCGTTACAGCCGCCTCCTCCCACACCAAGAACAACTATCTTGGCAACATCGTTCATTTCATTGAGAACTTCAATCATGATATACCTCCTATGTATCTCTCCATATATATTAAAATCTCTTGTATACAAAAAACATTTATTTTTACTTTAATGCCTGATTAAGCTGTAAGACATAAACAGGGACTTTACCATAAATCAATTATCTTATATTGTAACCTTTTTTTATACATATTTCAAGAGGAAAATAATATATTTTTTTAAGTTTGTGTGATTTACCTAAAATTTATAAAATTTTTAATGAAAAATGCACTTTTTTACAATTATAGCATATATTTGTAGGTTGCTTTGTCTGCTGTAAGATTAATTGTGCCGGGAACACTTGTGTCAAATGTTTTGAGAACCTCTATAAGCATAAGAAGTTTTCTGTTTGCATCATCAAAGCTGCCGAAGCTTATATCTACGTTGCCTGTGTAAAGGTGAATATCCGATATATCGGTAACGTCTACTCTTATGACATCGGAAAGAAGCTCATATTTTTCAAAAAGTTTGGATAAGCGTACCATAGTTTCAAAGGCTGAGGGATTGTCAACCTGCAAAATTTCGCCTACGGTCACATTGTTAAACTTAAGTCCTTCAACAACGGGAAGTGACTTGGTGGTTTCTTTCTGTACGTCAAGTACTCTGCCGTCACCGTCTATAAAAAGATAGCTTCCCGAATAAGGTACATATCCTCTGAGCTTATACTCGCTTACGGTAATCTCAACCGTTGAGGGCAGTATCCTGTTTATGTTTACGCTTTGAACATAGTGATTGTCAAGTATTGTGTTTTTGCATTTTGATTTGTTAAAAAGGAATATGTTATCTCCTTCTGAAAAGGTAAGATAACTTTTTATCCGATCCTCCGTAAGTGACTCGTTGCCTGTTACTCTTATTTCTTTGATGTTAAAAAACGGCATCATAAAAAGTGTTATTATTATTGAAAGTATAACAAGGCAACAAAATGCAACGGGAACTGCCGGAAAAGTTCTTTTTTTGTGTTTTCTGTTCATAAAAACGCTCCTTGCCGTCAAAATCATACATATATTTATTGTAAACTTTGTTTTAAATATTGTCAATAGGGGGATTGCCCGTAACTCAAAATGTGATATAATTGTAATAAATGAAGTGAAAAATAACGGAGGATCAAAATGGGAGATTACATAAGAAAAGTGCAATATTATGAAACAGATAAAATGGGAATCGTTCATCATTCAAATTACATAAGGTGGTTTGAGGAAGCAAGAATTGCTTATATGGCTGAAAGAGGCTACGAATATAATAAACTTGAGGAAAAAGGAATTATGATACCCGTTTTGGGAGTGAGTGCGGTTTATAAAAGCGGTGCAAAATACGGTGATACCGTAAGGATAAGGGTGCAGATAAATAAAATAACCGCTGTTAAGCTGAGCTTTAGTTATGAAGTGACGGATAATGATACGGGAGAGCTTAGAACAACGGGCACAAGCGATCATTGCTTTGTGGACAATGATTTTAAGCCTTGCAGCATAAAAAAGAAAATGCCTGATTTTTACGAGGAATTTTGTGAAAATAAGTAAATATTTATATGAAAATGCTGTGGAATATAATTAAAAATGTCGTTAATTGAATAAAAAGTAAACGATAAATGGATAAAAATAAATAATAATCAGTATGAGGAATGAGCCTATAATAGTTATAATATCTTAAAGTATTGACTTTTTGGCTTAAATAGTATATACTTTGATTATCAAAATATTTTGGAGGTACTTTGCTTATGGAACGTACAATGGTTACATTAAACAGGCTTATAAACGGTGCCTTTAACGATATAGCAAGGAGCGAACAGTATGCAATAAGGGAAAGCGGGTTTGAAGATGTTTCCGTAAATGAAACACATACCGTTGATGCAATAGGCATTTATGTGCCTAAAACTATGTCTGCTGTTGCGGAAAAACTTGATATAACTATGGGAACTTTAACAGTGTCAGTTAATCATTTGGTTAAAAAAGGCTATGTTAATAAGGTGAAAAGTGAAACGGACAGGCGTGTTTTTATGCTTAGTCTTACGGAAAAGGGCAAAGAGCTTTTTAAGGCTCATCAGAAATTTCATTTTGATATGGTGAAATCCCTTATTGTAAATTTATCGGATTATGAAGCCGATATGTTTATTGAAGCTCTTTCCTGTCTTAATCAGTTTTTGAAAAAAGGCAGTGTTTTAAGTCAAAATTAAAAGGAGATAATTATGTTTAATACAGGTATTGAGGCAGTGGATTGCTATGCGCCGGAAAAAATCATTACAAATGATGATTTGAGTAAAACATTGGATACCAGTGACGAATGGATATTCTCACGTACGGGTATTAAGAAAAGGCATTTGTCAACCGGAGAGGATACGTCACAGCTCTGTACGAAGGTGGCTGAAAGGCTTTTGGCAAAATCGGGAACGGATCCTTTGGAAATAGGTCTTATTATTGTAGGCACAATTACGCCTGATTATGCAACTCCCAGTACGGCTTGTCTTGTGCAGGGAGCAATAGGCGCTTCCAATGCATTTGCCTTTGATGTCAGCGCCGCATGCAGCGGCTTTGTTTATGCTTTAAGCATAGCGGACAAATATATTAAATCAGGCGGCTGTAAAAAGGCTATTGTAATAGGAGCAGAGGTCCTTTCAAAAATTGTTGACTGGAAGGACAGGTCAACCTGTGTGCTTTTCGGCGACGGCGCAGGCGGGGTACTCCTTGAGGGTGTAAATGAAGGCGGAATATTAGCCGAGGATATACATTCAAAAGGCGAGGACGGACTTAAAATGACGGGCAACGAAAGAAAGCCACAAAATATTGTCTATAATCCCGAAGGTGAAAATAATCCTTATCTTGTAATGGACGGAAGGGCAATATTCAACTTTGCAACAAGGATCGTGCCTAAAAGCATTAACGAGGTATTGGAAAAAAGTAATTTAAAAATTGAGGATATTAAATACATAATACCTCATCAGGCAAACTCAAGGATCATAGATGTTGTTGCAAAAAAATTAAATGCAGCTTCCGAAAAATTTTATTTGAATATAAGCGAATATGCAAATACGTCGGCAGCATCAATCCCAATGGCTCTGGGAGAAATGGATAATAAGGGTCTTCTTGAAAAGGGAGATAAAATTATTATATCAGGCTTCGGAGCAGGGCTTACATGGGGAAGTATGCTGATTGAGTGGTAGTAAAAATGCCGAAAGGTGTTTTTTTATAGATAAGTAAGAAAGGTAAAATAAAGGTGAATCAAATGAAAACCAGAATATGCGATATGTTAGGGATAAAGTATCCTATTTTTCAGGGAGCTATGGCTTGGATCGCTGATGCAAGTCTTGCCTCTGCCGTTTCAAATGCGGGAGGACTTGGCATCATAGCCGCAGGTAATGCTCCTGCTGATGTTGTGAGAGAGGAAATAAGAAAATGTAAGGAGCTTACAGACAAGCCTTTTGGTGTAAATATTATGCTGCTCTCACCTTATGTTGATGACATTGTTGAGCTTGTTTGCAGTGAGGGCGTTAAGGTCGTAACAACAGGCGCAGGAAATCCTTCTAAATTTATGGACAAGTTTAAGGAAAACGGCATATGTCTTATACCTGTTGTGCCTTCTGTTGCTCAGGCAAAGAAAATGGAAAAAATAGGTGCAAGCGCAGTTATTGCGGAGGGTATGGAATCAGGCGGACATATTGGAAAGCTTACCACTATGGCTCTTGTTCCCCAGGTAGTTGACGCAGTAAGTATTCCTGTTCTTGCGGCAGGCGGAATTGCTGACGGAAGAGGTATGGCGGCAGGCTTTATGCTTGGTGCGGAAGGTGTTCAGATAGGTACACGTTTCCTTGTTGCAAATGAATGTACCGTTCACGAAAATTACAAGGCTAAAATATTAAAGGCAAATGATATTGCTACGGTAATAACGGGAAATATTACTGGACACCCTGTAAGAGTAATTAAAAATAAACTCACAAATGCCTTTTTAAAAGCGGAAAAAGAGGAAATGGGCAAGGACGAGCCTGATTTGGCAAGATTTGACCAGCTTGGAACAGGGGCACTTCAAAAGTCAGTTAAATTAGGTGATGTTGACAACGGTTCCGTTATGAGCGGTCAGATCGCAGGTATGGTAAATAAAGAACAGTCATGTAAGGAAATTATTGAAGAAATTATGAGTCAGTTTGAAGGGCTTGTAAAATAAGTTTGAATTAAGGAGAAATATATGAAAACAGCTTTTATTTTCAGCGGTCAGGGTGCTCAGTATGCAGGAAT
>JAUNPM010000005.1:7488-23692 GCA_030536675.1 Clostridia bacterium
ATGGGTAAAGAGCTTTATGATAATTTTGATTGTGTAAAGAAGGTTTTTGACAAGGCAGACAGTGTACTTGACTTTAAAGTAACAGATATGTGTTTCGGAGAAGACGAAAGATTAAATGAAACGGAATATACTCAGCCTGCTCTTCTTACAATGAGTTATGCAATAGCAAAGCTTATGGAGGAAAAAGGACTTAAAGCCGATTATGCGGCAGGTTTAAGCCTTGGTGAGTATTCTGCTCATACTGCAAGCGGAACTATGAGCTTTGAGGACGCAGTTAAGCTTGTGAGAAAAAGGGGCAAATTTATGACTGAAGCGGTACCTAAGGGCAAGGGTGCAATGTGTGCTGTTTTAAACTTAGGTGCAGATAAAATACAGGAGGTATGTGATGAGGTATCAGATATCGGAAGGTGTATGATAGCTAATTACAATGCTCCCGGACAAATAGTAATTGCAGGGGACAAGAACGCTGTTGAAAAGGCAAGTGAAGCTGTTGTTGAAAAAGGTGCAAAGAGAGCCGTTATGCTTAATGTAAGCGGACCTTTCCACACTTCCCTTTTAAAGCCTGCTGCAGAAAAGCTAAGTGAGGAGCTTAAAAGCGTTGAATTAAATGATATGAATATTCCTGTTATAACCAATCTTACGGCAGAAGTGGTAAAGGATAAAAGTGAGGTCAAGGATATTCTTGTAAAGCAGGTTATGAATCCTGTAAGGTGGGAACAGTCTGTAAAGAAAATGATCGAGCTTGGTGTGGATACCTTTGTTGAAATGGGTCCCGGAAAAACCTTATCATCTTTTGTTAAAAAAGCCGCTAAGGAAGTTGGTGCAGATGTTTCGATATGTAATGTAGAGGATATGAAAACTCTTGAAAAAACTTTGGGAGGTCTTGGTTTATAATGAAGGATAAAACAGTTATAGTTACAGGCGGTGCAAAGGGGATAGGAAGGGCTATTGCTCTTAAATTTGCGTCAGAGGGTGCAAATATTGTTTTAAATTACAGAAGTACATCTCCCGAAAATGTTAAAAATGAAATTGAGGGTATGGGTGTAAGGTGCCTTACGGTTCAAGCTGATGTAAGCAATTTTGACGAGGCTCAAAATCTTGTAAATGCCGCAGTTGAAAACTTCGGCGGCGTTGACGTACTTGTAAATAATGCGGGAATTACAAGGGACACACTGCTTATGAGAATGAGTGAGGAGGACTTTGACGCTGTTATAAATACAAATCTTAAAGGCTGTTTTAATATGATGAAAGCCGTAAACAAGATTATGATGAAGCAAAGAAGCGGAGCTATTATTAATATGTCAAGCGTTATAGGGCTTGCGGGAAACATAGGTCAGCTGAATTATGCCGCAAGCAAGGCAGGTATACTTGGTATGACCTACAGTGCCGCAAAGGAGCTTGCTTCAAGAAACATAACCTGCAATGCCATAGCTCCCGGTATGATCGCTACGGATATGACGGAGGTACTTTCCGACAAAGTGAAAGAACAAATATTATCAAACATACCTCTTAAAAGACTTGGACAGCCTGAGGAAATTGCGGAAACAGCATTGTTCCTTGCTAAGTCAAAATATATTACAGGTCAGGTAATTACAGTTGACGGCGGTATGGTTATAGGAAGATAATTAAGGAGGATTTAAATAATGGAAAGACGTGTTGTTATTACCGGTATGGGAGCCTTAACTCCTATAGGAAACAATATTAATGAATTTTGGGACGGCTTGAAAAACGGTAAAAACGGTATAGACTTTATTACACGCTTTGATACAACAGAGAGCAAGGTCAAGTGTGCCGGCGAGGTCAAGGGCTTTGATCCTACTACCGTTGTAGATAAGAAGGAAGTTAAAAGAAACGATTTATTCAGTATTTATGCTATGGCTGCCGCTGATGAGGCAGTTGCTATGTCAGGAATTGATCTGGAAAGTGTTGATAAGCACAGATTAGGTGTAATTGTAGGTTCCGGTATAGGAGGTCTTTGCACTATTGAGGAACAGGCTACAAAGATGGCTGAAAAGGGTATGTCAAGAATTGCGCCTTTGTTTATTCCTATGGCTATTTCAAATATGGCGGCAGGTAATGTTGCCATAAGATTTGGTGCGAGGGGCACTTGTCTTGATGTTGTAACAGCCTGTGCTTCATCAACTAACTGTATAGGAGAGGCATACAGAAACATTAAGCACGGCTACAGCGATTACATAATCGCAGGCGGCTCTGAAGCATCAATATGTAAGCTGGGTATTGGTGGATTTGCTGCTTTGAAGGCTCTTAACACAAGTGATGATCCAAACAGAGCATCTATTCCTTTTGATAAAGAAAGAAGTGGCTTTGTTATGGGTGAAGGCGCAGGTATAGTATTTATGGAAACTCTCGAATCAGCAAAGGAAAGAGGAGCGGAAATATTGGCTGAGGTAGTAGGTTACGGCTCAACTTGTGACGCTCATCACATTACTGCTCCTATGCCTGACGGTGCTTGCAAGGCTATGGAGGCTGCAATGGCTGAAGCGGGAATCGATAAGAGTGAAGTAGGATATATTAATGCTCACGGTACATCAACACCTGCTAATGATTCTTCTGAAACTACGGCTATAAAGTCTGCTTTCGGAGAATATGCAAAGGATATTAATATAAGCTCTACAAAGTCTATGACAGGTCATCTTCTCGGTGCCACAGGTGCTGTTGAGGCTATTGCAACAATACTTGCAGTTAAGAACGGTGTTATTCCTCCGACTATCAACTATAAGGTGCCTGATGAAGAGTGTGACCTTAATTATACTGTAAATAAGGCTGTTGAAAGAGATGTTAAGTATGCGTTGTCAAATACATTGGGCTTTGGCGGTCATAATGCAGTGCTTTGCTTAAAGAAGTGGGAGGACTGATAAAATGATGGATATAAAAGAAATAATGAGCATTTTGCCTCACAGACATCCTTTTCTTTTAATAGACAGAGTTCTTGAAATGGAAGAGGGTAAGAGATGTGTGGCAATTAAAAATGTTACAATGAATGAACCCTTTTTTCAGGGACATTTCCCACAGGAACCTGTAATGCCGGGAGTTCTTATTATTGAGGCTCTTGCTCAAACGGGTGCTGTTGCTATGCTTTCAATGGAAGAATTTAAGGGGAAAATTGCTTTCTTCGGGGGAATCGATAAGGCTAAGTTCAGAGGCAAGGTCGTTCCCGGAGATACCTTAAGACTTGAAGTTGAAATGATAAAAATAAAGCGTGGTGCGGGAATAGGCAAGGGCATTGCTTATGTTGGAGAAAAGAAGGTTGCCGAGGGCGAGCTTACATTTATGATTGGCTGATGAGGTGCTTAAATGAAATTATTTGATAATATTAAATCGGGCATAGACAAGATCAGCGTTGAAAGCCTTAAGGAAAAGGTTGACGCAATAAAAGAGGCTGTGCCCAAAAAAGAAAAAACAGAGGTAAAAACGGAAAATGCCACTGAAAAGTCTGTTAAAAAGGAGGAAATACCTGAGGGCTGCATTAAGTGTCCAAGTTGTTCAAATATAATTGAAAAGAAAGCTCTCGGTCCTCTTAAAATTTGTCCTAAGTGTGCAAAGCTTTTCAGAATGAATGCAAAAGACAGAATAAAAGCTATTGCGGATAAAGACAGCTTTGAAGAATTTGACGTTAATATGGAGTCTAAAAATCCCCTCAATTTTCCTGATTACAGCGCTAAAATAAAGAGCTTACAGGAAAAGACAGGTTTAAAGGACGCAATTAAAACAGGTAAGTGTACAATAGGAGGCAGACCTTGTGTTATTGCCGTAATGGACAGTGGTTTTATGATGGCTTCTCTCGGCTCTGTTGTAGGTGAAAAGCTCACAAGAGCTTTTGAATATGCCACGGAAAATAAAATGGCTGTTATTGTTTTTACCTGCTCAGGCGGTGCAAGAATGCAGGAGGGCATTGTTTCATTAATGCAGATGGCAAAGGTAAGTGCTGCTGTTGCAAAACATTCCGAAGCGGGACTTCTCTATGTTACGGTTCTTACTGACCCGACATATGGTGGTGTTACGGCAAGCTATGCTATGCTTGGTGATATTATAATTTCAGAGCCAAAGGCTGCTATAGGCTTTGCAGGCAGACGTGTTATAGAAGGCACAATAAAGCAGAAGTTGCCAGATGAATTCCAGACTTCCGAATTTTTACTTGAGCATGGCTTTGTAGACACTATTGTTGAAAGAGAAAAATTGCCTGCTGTTTTAAAGAGGATACTTAAATTGCATAATGTTAAGAAAGTAGGTGAAAACTAATGCCTGCATATGATAGGGTGAAAATTGCAAGAAAGGTTTCAAGACCTACTGCTCTTGATTATATACATCATATTTTTGATGAGTTTACCGAATTTCACGGTGACAGAAATTTCAGAGATGACGAGGCTGTTGTAGGCGGCATTGCTTTGCTTAATGATACACCTGTAACCGTTATAGGTATACAGAAGGGCAAAACAATGGAAGAGAATATTGAAAGAAATTTCGGTCAGCCTCATCCCGAGGGCTACAGAAAAGCCTTAAGATTAATGAAACAGGCTGAAAAGTTCCACAGACCTATTATTAATTTTATAAATACAAGCGGTGCTTATCCCGGAGTGGGAGCAGAGGAAAGAGGTCAGGGAGAGGCTATTGCCAAAAATCTTATGGAAATGGCTTTGCTTAAGGTTCCTACGATTTCAATTGTTATCGGAGAGGGTGGCAGCGGCGGCGCTCTTGCTCTTGCTGTTACTGACAGAGTGTGGATGCTTGAAAATTCCATATATGCTGTTCTTTCTCCAGAGGGCTTTGCAAGTATATTGTGGAAAGACCCTAAGAGGGCAAAGGAAGCTGCCGATGTTATGAAAATAACTGCCGATGATCTGCTTAAGCTTAATGTGGTTGAAAAAGTCATTAAGGAGGTTGACGGCGGCTGTCAGAATGATTTTGGTTTTACGGCTAATTTGCTTAAAACCAAGCTGAGTGCCGAGATCGAGGAGCTTGAAAGTAAGGATATTGATACTCTCCTTGAGGAAAGATATGAAAGATTCAGAAAATTCGGTGAGTTTACAGAGTAAATAAATATATGTGAATGAGCTGCTGCAAAATGAAATGCTTTATATTCATTTTGAAACAGCCCCTTTTTTGTGCTATTGTAAGAGGAGTGTTATGACTTTTTGTGCATAAAATATACCGATTTAATAAGCTGCTGTGTATTATAACAATACCTGTGGTATAATAAGGTTAAAACAGTTGAAAATTTGAGATATAATATGTAAAATCAATGTATTAATGGAATTTGATTGAACAAATATTTGATAAAGAACATATATCGAAAAAATATTCTGTATTCTGTTGATTTGTTATATATATTGTGTTATACTGTAGAAAAGGAGATGAAGTTATGAGTGATTTTAAAGTTGTTTCAAAATTTAAGCCTACGGGAGATCAGCCTCAAGCAATAGAAAAGCTTGTAAAGGGTTTGGAAGAAGGGAAAAAATTCCAGACATTGCTTGGGGTCACAGGCAGCGGAAAAACCTTTACAATGGCTAACATTATTGAAAAAGTAAACAAGCCTACTCTTGTTATCGCTCATAATAAAACTCTTGCCGCACAGCTTTATAATGAGTTTAAAGAGTTTTTTCCGAATAATGCTGTTGAGTATTTTGTGTCATATTATGACTATTATCAGCCTGAGGCTTATGTGCCCTCTACTGATACTTACATTGAAAAGGACAGTGCGGTAAATGATGAGATAGATAAACTCAGACATTCCGCCACATCTGCTCTTTTTGAAAGAAAGGATGTTATTGTTGTGGCAAGTGTAAGCTGTATTTATGGCTTGGGTGCTCCCATAGATTATAACACTATGACTTTATCCATAAGACCCGGTATGATCAAAAGCCGAGAAGAGGTTTTAAAGCGCCTTGTTGAAATACAGTATACAAGAAATGAAATGGATCTTCAAAGAGGTACATTCAGGGCAAAGGGAGATGTTGTTGAGGTCATACCTGCGGGAAATGATGATACGGCAATCAGAATTGAATTTTTCGGTGATGAAATAGACAGAATAACGGAAATAGACGTTTTGACGGGAGAAATAAAAGGACGGAGAAATCACGTTTCAATATTTCCCGCATCTCATTATGTTACATCGGGAGATAATTTAAAAAGAGCCTTAAAGGACATAAGCGCCGAGCTTGATGAAAGATATGAAGAGCTGAAATCACAGGATAAGCTCCTTGAAGCCCAGAGAATATTGCAGAGAACAAACTACGATATGGAAATGATGCAGGAAATGGGTTTTTGTTCGGGCATTGAAAACTACTCAAGACATCTTGACGGAAGAGCACCCGGAAGTATGCCTAATACATTAATTGATTACTTTCCCAAGGACTTTCTTATAATAGTTGATGAAAGTCACGTTACAATACCTCAGATAGGGGGAATGTACAACGGTGACAGGTCAAGAAAGACAACGCTTGTGGATTTTGGGTTCAGACTGCCGTCAGCTCTTGACAACCGACCTCTTAAATTTGAAGAGTTTGAAGGAAAAATAAATCAGATGATATTTGTGTCTGCCACTCCCAATAAATACGAAAAGGCTCATACGGAGCAGGTCGTTGAGCAGATAATAAGACCTACGGGTCTTCTTGACCCCCAAGTGGAGGTACGTCCCGTTGACGGACAAATTGACGATCTTATAAGTGAAATAAATAAAACCGTTTCAAAGGGGAGCAAGGTTCTTGTTACAACTCTTACAAAGAAAATGGCAGAGGACTTAACACAATATTTGAAAGAAAGCGGTATAAGGGTTAATTATCTTCATTCTGATATAGATACTCTTGAAAGACTTGAAATAATAAGGGATCTGAGGCTCAATGTTTTTGATGTGCTTGTAGGCATTAACCTGTTAAGGGAAGGTCTTGATATTCCCGAAGTAAGTCTTGTGGCTATTATAGACGCTGACAAAGAGGGATTTTTAAGAAGTGAAACTTCTCTTATACAGACAATAGGAAGAGCCGCAAGAAATGCAGAGGGACACGTTATAATGTATGCGGATACAATGACCGATTCAATGAGAAGTGCCATAAGTGAAACAAACAGACGTAGATACATTCAGGAGGAGTACAACAGAGAACACAATATTGTGCCAAAGACAATAAAGAAAAAGGTACACGAAATAATTGCCGCAACCGAGGGAGTGACAAGGAAAAAGACGGATATACTTGATAAGGATCCAGAATCAATGTCAAGAGAGGAGCTTCTTGCGGCTATTAAGAAGATTGAAAAGAGTATGAAAAAGGCTGCGGCTGATCTGGATTTTGAAAAGGCTGCGGAATTGAGAGATAAAATGATCGAGATGAAGAAGATAAGCTTACTTTGATATTAATATTTTAATATTTATATAAAGTAAGCTTAAACATATTATTTTTAATATGTTAAAGGTTTGTTTTATGAGTTGGTCTACTTTAGAAAGTAAAGGAATTATATGTTCTTTCTTAAAAGGCTGGTCGTATTGCTTCGCAATACTGCTCGCCCAAGCAGCCGGGAAAGAACCAAAGAAACGGGGAACTTTTGATGTTCCCCCGTACCCTTCAACGACCTTTGGAAACAAAAGTTTTTGTTATTACATAGTTTATGTTGTCCAAAGGGGACGAATGCGGTTGTGTGTGTGATTGGTTTTGTATGGGGTTAAAAATAATGATATAAGCACGAAGATATGTGGTAGGTTTTCATTATATATGATAAACGGTGGTTATGATGATTTGATTATGCATATAATTTACAAATGCAGGTAAAAATAAAACTAACAGTATAAAGATTTTACGGGTGAAAAAAATGGCAAAAAATGAAATTGTAATAAAGGGTGCAAGGGCAAACAATTTAAAAAACATTGATTTGGCTATACCAAGGGATAAGCTGGTTATTTTTACGGGCTTAAGCGGCAGCGGCAAGTCAAGCCTTGCTTTTGACACTATATATGCGGAGGGTCAGAGAAGATATGTTGAGAGTTTAAGCTCTTATGCAAGAATGTTTTTGGGACAAATGGAAAAGCCCGAATGTGACAGCATTGAGGGGTTATCTCCCGCCATATCAATTGACCAGAAAACAACAAGCAACAATCCACGTTCTACTGTGGGAACTGTTACTGAAATATATGATTATTTAAGACTGCTTTTTGCAAGAGTGGGGGTTCCTCATTGTCCAAAGTGCGGAAAAGAAATACACAAGCAGACTGTTGACCAAATTGTGGATAAAATACTTGAAATGGAAGAGGGAACCAAAATACAGCTTTTAGCTCCTGTTGTAAGGGGCAGAAAGGGTGAACACGTCAAGCTCCTTGAGGACGCAAAAAAAAGCGGTTATGTAAGAGTGAGAGTTGACGGTAATATTTATGACCTTGGAGAAAAAATTGAGCTTGATAAAAATAAAAAGCACAACATAGAAATAGTCGTTGACAGACTTGTTGTAAGAGAGGGTATGGAGCAGAGGTTGAGCGAATCTATTGAAACCGTATCCGCACTTACGGGGGGTATCATACTTGTAGATGTTATCGGCGGTGATGAGGTGGTTTTCAGTCAAAACTTTGCCTGTCCCGAATGTGGTATAAGTGTTGAAGAGATAGAGCCGCCTATGTTTTCTTTTAACAATCCGAGAGGTGCTTGTCCTCATTGTATGGGTCTGGGAGTTAAAATGATAATAGATGAGGACATTATTGTGCCCAATAAAAATTTGTCTTTAAGACAGGGTGCAATAAATGCAATGGGCTGGGGCAACATTGCAAGTCCCGAGTCATCTTCATATTCCCTTGTTAATGCTCTTATGAATATTTATGATTTTGATATGGACACGCCGTATAAGGATCTGCCTGAGGAAGCCAAAAATGCCATTATGTACGGTACGCAGGGTAAAGAGGTCAAGGTGCCTTATAAAGTGGCGGGAAAGACAAGGTATTATACATTTGCTTTTGAAGGTATAATAACAAGTATGGAAAGAAGATACAAGGAAAGCGCTTCCGACAGTGCAAAGGAAGAATATGAGTCTTATATGACAAGTGTAAAATGCCCTGTTTGTAAGGGCAGAAGGCTTAAACCCGAGGTCCTTGCGGTAACTGTGGGAGGTAAAAACATTTCGGAGGTTACCGAAATGTCTGTAAGAGAATTACAGAAGTTTTTTAATGATATGCAATGGACGGATACTCAAAGGGCAATAGGGGAGCAGATATTTAAAGAGATAAATGCAAGAGTGGGCTTTTTAATGAATGTGGGTCTTGATTACCTTACTCTTGCAAGAACGGCGGGAACATTAAGCGGCGGCGAGGCTCAGAGAATAAGACTTGCGACACAGATAGGCTCGGGGCTTGTTGGTGTGCTTTATATTCTTGATGAGCCAAGTATAGGACTTCACCAAAGGGACAATGACAAGCTTATTTCAACGTTAAAGGGCTTGAGAGATCTGGGAAATACCCTTATTGTTGTGGAACACGATGAGGACACAATGAAAGAGTCCGATTATATAGTGGATATTGGTCCTTATGCGGGAGAACACGGTGGAGAGGTTATATTTGCGGGAGAATATAAGGATATACTGAATTGTGAAAAATCAATTACGGGAGCGTTTTTAAGCGGAAGGGAAAAAATTGAGGTCCCAAAAGAGAGAAGAAAAGGTAACGGAAAATTTTTATCTGTAAAGGGTGCAGGTGAAAATAATCTTAAAAATGTAAATGTGGATATTCCTTTAGGTTGTTTTGTATGTGTAACAGGGGTTTCGGGCAGCGGCAAAAGCTCCCTTGTAAATGAAGTTATTTACAAAACCCTTGCAAGAGATCTAAACAGAGCTAAAATAAAGCCCGGTAAATACAATGAAATAACGGGACTTGAAAATTTGGACAAGGTGATCAACATAGATCAAAGTCCCATAGGAAAAACTCCACGTTCAAATCCTGCAACGTATACGGGACTTTTTGATTTAATAAGAGATCTGTATACACAGCTTCCGGATTCAAAGATAAGAGGCTTCAGCAAGGGCAGATTCAGTTTCAATGTAAAGGGCGGAAGATGCGAGGCTTGTAAAGGTGACGGAATAATAAAAATAGAAATGCATTTTTTGCCTGATGTATATGTGCCCTGTGAGGTGTGCGGCGGAAAAAGGTACAACAGAGAAACTCTTGAAGTAAAATACAAGGGAAAGACTATTGCAGATGTGCTTGATATGACTATAGATGAAGCCTGCGGCTTTTTTGAAAATATGCCGAGAATAAAAGGAAAGCTGGATACTCTTAAGGCTGTTGGACTTGGGTATGTTAAATTGGGGCAAAGCTCCACAACATTAAGCGGCGGTGAAGCACAGAGAGTTAAGCTGGCTACGGAGTTAAGCAAAAGGAGCACAGGCAAAACCATATATGTACTTGACGAACCGACAACAGGTCTTCACAGCTATGATGTGAGAAAACTTATCCATATAATACAGCAGCTTACGGAAGGCGGAAATACTGTTGTTGTAATAGAACATAATCTGGATGTTATAAAAACTGCAGACTATATTATAGATCTGGGCCCCGAAGGTGGTGACGGAGGGGGTACTGTTGTGGGTACGGGAACTCCCGAGGAAATTGCCGCAAATGAAAATTCATATACGGGAAAATATTTGAGAAAATATTTATAGTTGGGTATAGGGCGGTCATATTTATGCTGCCCTATATTATATATGTTAAATGAGAAAATTAAAATAATTGTATACTATATATAAAAAAAATTTGATTTTGGTATAAAAATTTAGTGAAAAAATTACGAAAAAAGAGAAAAAAATACTTGCAATTAATTGGCGGGTATGGTAAAATACTATTGTTGTGACATTAAGAGCGATGAAGTGAAAGGTTGCTCTGAAGCTGATAAACACATAGGTTTCAGAGGTTTTTTCACGGAGCAATGTCCAGTTCAATGAAACCGGGCGACAAGGTCACTGTGCTAATATTGAAGCAGAACATAGGGAGAGGCAGAACTATGCCTTGAGTTGCAAGCCCTTACTGCGGATAAGTGTGCAGTCACCACTTGTCGTGCTAGAAGTTTAAAAGTACGAAAAGGAGGCGACTTTTTTTATGGCTAATCAGAAGATTAGAATCAGTCTTAAGTCATTCGATCATAAGTTAATCGATCAGTCAGCTGCTCAGATTATTGAAACAGCTAAGAAAACAGGTGCTAAAATAAGTGGTCCTATCCCACTTCCAACAAAGAAGGAAGTTGTTACAATTCTTAGAGCTGTTCACAAGTATAAGGACTCAAGAGAGCAGTTCGAGTTAAGAACTCACAAGAGACTTATCGACATTTTGCAGCCAACAAACAAGACTGCTGATGCTTTATCAAGACTTGATTTACCTGCAGGTGTAGATATCACATTAAAGGTAATGTAATTTATTGAAGGGAAATGGGAGCTTGCTCACGGTTTTCCCGGATAATAGATCTTGATATAATGACGTGTGACGATGATAAAAGCTCACGAAAAAAGTTCAAAGAAATTTGGTTTATATAAGAAAAAGCCTTATGTAGACCTAGAATGATCATCCTTGTTAGGGGACGATCCGCTGTAGAGTTTATTATGGAGGTAAAAGATCATGAAAAAAGCAATTATTGCTAAGAAGATTGGTATGACACAGATCTTCAGTGAGAATGGTTTACTTGTTCCTGTAACAGTTCTCGAAGCAGGTCCATGTGTTGTTACACAGGTTAAAACAGTTGAAAATGACGGTTATAACGCTGTGCAGGTTGGTTTCGGCGATGTAAAGGAAAGCAGAGTTAATAAGCCTATGAAGGGTCACTTTGCTAAGGCAGGTGTTGAACCAAAGAAGGTTGTTAAGGAATTCAGATTTGATACAATTGAAGGATATGAAGCAGGCAGCGAAATTAAAGCTGATGTGTTTGAAGCCGGAGATAAGGTTGACGCTACAGGTATTTCAAAGGGTAAGGGCTATCAGGGTCCTATCAAGAGACACGGACAGCACAGAGGTCCTATGGCTCACGGTTCTAAGTTCCACAGAGCAGTCGGTTCTATGAGTTCTGCTACTACACCCGGTAAGGTCAAGAAGGGTAAGAAAATGGCAGGTCATATGGGTAACGTTAAGGTTACTATTCAGAATATTGAAATCGTTAAGGCTGATGCTGAAAAGAACTTATTGCTTGTTAAGGGTGCAGTACCCGGAAGCAAAGGCTCAATACTTGTAATTAAGGATAGCGTAAAGGCTTAATTAATCTTTACGGAAGGAGGAAGACCTAATGGCAAATGTAAAAATGTTCAACATTAGCGGCAGCGAAGTTGGTACAATAGATTTAAATGATAGTATTTTTGCAGTAGAGGTAAACACTCACGTTATGCATCAGGCAGTTTTACAGTATCTTGCAAATCAAAGACAGGGTACTCAGAGTGCTTTAACTCGTGCTGAAGTTCGTGGCGGCGGAAGAAAGCCATGGAGACAGAAGGGAACAGGAAGAGCAAGACAGGGCTCTATACGTTCACCACAGTGGACAGGCGGCGGCGTTGTTTTTGCACCAAAGCCAAGAGATTATTCTTTCAAGTTAAACAAGAAGGTTAAGAGATTGGCTCTTAAGTCTGCATTAACTACTAAGGTTAATGACGGTAAGCTTGTTGTAGTTGATGAATTAACAGTTAATCCTAAGACTAAAGAAATGGCTGCGGCATTAAATAACTTAAATGCTGTAAAGTCTTTGGTTGTTGTTGAGGATGATAATAAAAATGCAGTTATAGCTGCAAGAAATATTCCTACAGTTAAAACAGCTTCTGTAAGTACTGTTAATGTATATGATATATTAAAGTATGATACACTTGTTTTAACTAAGAATGTAGTAGCAAAAATTGAGGAGGTGTACGCATAATGGCTGATATTAAATATTATGACGTTATATTAAAGCCTGTTATCACTGAAAAAACTATGAATGATATGGCTTCTAAGAAGTACGCTTTCTATGTTCATCCGGAGGCTACTAAAATTCAGATCAAGCAGGCAGTTGAAAAGATGTTTGAAGGAACTAAGGTTGCTTCAGTAAACACAATGAACTGTGTTGGTAAGGTAAAAAGAAGAGGCTATACATTTGGTAAGACAAATGCTAGAAAGAAAGCTATCGTTCAGCTTACTGCTGAAAGTAAGGAAATTGAGATCTTTGCAGGTATGTAATTAACGGCAAATAAGCTCAGTTGTTGAAATAAAGTATAGACACGAAAGTGTTTGCAAATATTTGGAAAAGGAGTGTAAAAAATGGGTATAAAGAGATTTAAGCCTTATACACCTTCAAGAAGACAGATGACAGTTTCTGACTTCTCTGAAATTACAAAATCAACTCCCGAGAAAAGCCTTGTGGTACACATTAAGAAAACTGCAGGCAGAAATAATCAGGGTAAAATAACTGTTCGTCACATTGGCGGAGGTTCTAAGAAAAAATACAGAATAATTGATTTTAAGAGAAATAAAGACGGTATTCCCGCAAAGGTTGCTTCTATTGAGTATGATCCAAACAGAACAGCTAACATTGCTTTATTAACTTATGCTGACGGTGAGAAGAGATATATTCTTGCTCCTAACGGCTTAAAGGTTGGCGATACTGTAATGAGCGGTGAAACTGCGGAAGTAAGAGTAGGTAATGCTTTGGCTATGAAGGATATTCCTGTTGGTGCTGAAATACACAACATTGAAATGTATCCCGGTGCAGGCGGACAGTTAGTTCGTTCAGCAGGTAATGTTGCTCAGTTAATGGCTAAGGAAGGCAAGTATGCTACAGTAAGACTTCCATCCGGTGAAATGAGATTATTACCTATTAACTGCAGAGCTACAATAGGTCAGGTAGGTAACGGAGATCACGAACTTATCAACATCGGTAAGGCAGGTAAGAAAAGACATATGGGTGTAAGACCTACAGTAAGAGGTTCTGTTATGAACCCTAATGACCATCCACACGGTGGTGGTGAAGGTAGAGCTCCTGTAGGACGTCCTGCTCCAAGTACTCCATGGGGTAAGCCTGCTCTTGGTCTTAAGACAAGAAAGAAGCATAAGGCTTCAAATAAGTATATAGTTCGTAGTAGAAATAAATAATAGGAGGACCTAAATAATGAGTAGATCACTTAAAAAAGGCCCATTCTGTGATGACCACCTTATGAAGAAGGTTGTTGCTGAGAATGAAGCTAATACAAAGAATGTTATAAAGACTTGGTCTCGCCGTTCTACTATCTTCCCTGAAATGATAGGTCATACTATTGCAGTTCACGATGGTAGAAAGCACGTTCCCGTATATATTACTGAGGATATGGTAGGTCACAAGTTAGGTGAGTTTGCTTTGACCAGAACTTACAGAGGTCACGGTAAGGACGCTGAAAAGAAGTCAAAGGTTAAATAATAGATCGGAAGGAGGGAACCTTAATGTCAAAGGGACATAGAAGCCAGATAAAGAGAGACAGAAATGAACAGAATAAGGACAGAAGAGCTCAGGCTCACGCTAAGTTTGTAAGAGTTTCTGACACAAAGGCTAGAATTGTTTTGGAACAGATTAAGGGTAAGAGCATTGGTGAAGCTATGGCTATACTTGCTTATTCACCAAGATATGCTGCTGAAATTATAGAAAAGGTTTTAAAGTCTGCTGTTGCTAATGCAGAAAATAACTTAGAATTAGATGTTAATGATTTGTATGTTGCTGATGTATTTGCCAATCAGGGACCGACTCTCAAGAGAATCCGTCCGAGAGCGCAGGGCAGAGCTTACAGAATAAATAAAAAGACTGCTCACATTTCAATATACTTAGATGAGAAGAAATAAGGAGGTCAACCATGGGTCAGAAAGTAAATCCACATGGATTAAGAGTTGGCATTATTAAAGACTGGGACTCTACCTGGTATGCTGATAAGAAGGATTATGCTAACTTCTTAGTAGAAGACAACAAGCTTAGAACTTATATTAAGAATAAATTAGCTAACTCCAGCGTTTCTAAAATCGCTATTGAGAGAACTAATGAAAGAGTTAAGGTTACTATTTATACTTCAAAGCCCGGTATAATAATCGGTAAGAGCGGTGCTGCAATTCAGGAATTAAACAATGAATTACAGAAAATGACTGACAAGAAGGTAATGGTAAACATTGAGGATATTAAAAGACCTGAGCTTGATTCTCAGTTAGTTGCTGAGGATATTGCAAGACAGCTTGAAAATCGTGTTACATTCAGAAGAGCTATGAAGAAGGCTATGCAGACTACAATGAAGTTTGGTGCTAAGGGTATAAAGACTACTTGCAGCGGCCGTCTTGGCGGTGCTGAAATGGCTCGTACAGAAACATATCACGATGGTACTATCCCTCTTCAGACTTTAAGAGCTAACATTGATTACGGTTTTGCTGAAGCAAACACAACTTATGGTAAGATCGGTGTTAAGGTTTGGATATATAAGGGTGAAGTACTTCCTGTAAAAAATGAGAAGAAAGGAAGTGTTCAGTAATGTTAATGCCTAAGAAAGTTAAAAGACGTAAGCAGTTCAGAGGACGTATGACAGGTAAGGCTTTAAGAGGTAACAAGATCACTTACGGTGAGTACGGTATTGTTGCTATGGAGCCCGGCTGGATAACTTCCAGACAGATAGAAGCTGCCAGAATTGCTATGACAAGATACATTAAAAGAGGCGGTCAGGTTTGGATCAAGATATTCCCTGATAAGCCTATTACATTAAAGCCTATGGGTACAAGAATGGGTTCCGGTAAAGGTTCAACCGAATATTGGGTATCTGTTGTTAAGCCGGGCAGAGTTATGTTTGAAATTGCAGGCGTAACAGAGGAAACTGCAAGAGAAGCTTTAAGACTTGCTGTTCATAAGCTTCCTATTAAGTGTAAGATTGTATCACGCGCTGATTTGGAAAAGGAGTGTGACAATTAATGAAGACTAAGGAATATGTTGCAGAATTAAAGAATAAGACTGTTGCTGAGTTAAATAATGAGTTGGTTGAAGCTAAGAAGGAATTATTCAACTTAAGATTCCAGAATGCAACCAATCAGTTACAGAATACGGCTAGAATCAGCCTTGTTCGTAAGAACATTGCAAGAATCCAGACTGTAATCACTCAGAAGGAAAACACACTTTAATAGTTATATAATCGGAAGGAGGACAATTTCGTGGAAAGAAATCTTCGTAAAACAAGAATCGGAAAAGTTATCAGCGATAAGATGGATAAGACAATCGTAGTT
>JAUNPM010000182.1 GCA_030536675.1 Clostridia bacterium
TGAGGTATTTGGTGAAAAAGTAAATGAAATTAAAAATAAGTCATCGGAGGATATATCATCGCAATGATATGGTCGAATGGAAGATGTCGGGTGAGCTCGGTTATTTTAAATAACAGAGCTCATATTTTT
This sequence comes from Clostridia bacterium, assembly GCA_030536675.1. Classification (GTDB taxonomy): domain Bacteria; phylum Bacillota; class Clostridia; order Lachnospirales; family CAG-274; genus Gallispira. Next base: position 130 of record JAUNPM010000182.1, read on the forward strand.
TTAAAGGAGAAATTATATTATGAAAATTATAACAATAAGCCGTGAGTTTGGAAGCGGAGGACGAGAACTTGGAAAAAGATTAGCGGATATTTTAGGTTATGCTTATTATGACAGAGAAATAATAACTGCCATTGCTGAAAATAAAAAATTAAATGAAAATTATATAGAAAAAATTCTTGAAAAAGGATCGTTAAAGGGTTATCCTTTAAAATTTGGACGTACATTTTCATCTTCATATTCTATTACACAGCAGAATATGACGCAAATCCTTGTTGAACAGCAAAAAATTATAAAAGAAATTGCAGTAAGGGAAAATTGTATTATTGTGGGAAGAAGTGCTAATGTTATATTAAAAGAGCATAATCCTTTGAATTTGTTTGTATATGCTGATATGGAGTCTAAAATTATAAGATGTTATAAATATGCTGCTGAAAAAGAAAATAGAAGTGAATAAAAAAATCATTTTCACTCAACAAAAAGAATTGATAAAAAAAATAAAGCAAGTGGATAAGGAAAGAGCCTTATTTAACGAACTTATTTCAAATATAAAATGGGGAAATAAGGAAGGCTATAGTTTATGTATAAATACAACAGGCTTAGAAATAAAAGAGCTTGCATTTGTAATTGCAGACTATGCAAAATATTGGTTTGGAGGTAACATTAAATGAGAATACAGTTATCGGAACACTTTTCATATAAAAAATTATTGAAATTTGTACTTCCGTCAATTGTTATGATGGTATTTACATCAATATATAGTGTTGTAGATGGAGTATTTGTATCAAATTTTGTAGGTAAAACGTCTTTTGCAGCCGTAAATCTTATTATGCCTATAACTATGGGTATGGGTTCTATAGGTTTTATGCTTGGTACGGGAGGAAGTGCCATAGTTTCCAAAACTCTTGGAGAAGGTGACGGGCTAAAAGCAAATAAATATTTTACAATGATAGTGATCTCAACTATTATCGGTGGTTTTATTTTAACTGTTATTGGTTTAATATATATTCGTCCCATAGCTGTAGCAATAGGAGCTACTGAAAATATGTTGGAGGATTGCCTTCTTTATGGAAGAATATTAATTGTTGTAGAAATAGCTTTTATGCTTCAAAATTTATTTCAAAGTTTTTTTGTTACAGCAGAAAAACCTCAAATAGGACTTTTATTGACTATTTTAGCAGGATTGACTAATATAATTCTTGATGCAGTTTTCATAGCTGTTTTTCATTGGGGTGTTGCCGGAGCTGCTGTTGCTACAGCTATGAGTCAGGTTGTGGGAGGTATTGTTCCTATTTTTTACTTTATAAGAAAAAATGACAGTGTTCTTAAGTTTACAAGAACCAATATAAATTTAAGGATATTATTAAAGGTTTGTACAAATGGTTCGTCAGAGCTTATGACAAATCTTTCTACATCTATAGTTAATATACTGTATAATTTTCAGCTTATGAAAATAGCAGGAGAAGATGGTGTTGCTGCATATGGTGTAATTATGTATGTTAATTTTATATTTATGGCAATATATATAGGATATTCAATAGGCAGTGCTCCTATTGTAGGTTATCATTTCGGAGCAGAAAATTATGATGAACTTAAGAATCTGTTTAAGAAGAGTTTAAAAATAGTAGGCGTATTTGGTTTTATTTTAACATTTGCAGCTATAATATTGGCTTCACCTTTATCAAAAATATTTGTAGGGTATGATATTGAATTGTTTGAAATGACAAAGAACGGATTCAGATTGTATTCATTATCTTTTCTTATAAGCGGTTTTAATGTATTTGGTTCAGCATTTTTCACTGCGCTTAATAACGGTATGATTTCTGCTGCAATTTCATTTTTAAGAACACTTTTGTTTCAGGTGGTAGTTGTAATGATACTTCCAATAATATTAGGTCTTAATGGTATATGGCTTTCAGTAGTAATGGCTGAATTGTTTACAGTTTTTATTTCGGTTATATTCTTTATTAAAAACAAAAATAGGTATCATTATGCTTAAATAATAAAATTGTAAATTAAGGGCAATTAGCGGGGGATTTTTCCCCCGCTAATTTTAAAATCAGCACTTAGAGTCGCAGATACCAAAGCCATTGTTGCCGCAGCAGCAAAGAAGAAGTATGATAATGATGATCCATGAACTGTCGTTGCCGCAGCCGAATAAATTACCAATGCCGTTGTTGTTACCACAGCAGCAAAGTAAAATTACAATGATCCATATAAAACTATTGTTGTTGCAACCCATAAATAAGTTACCTCCAAAATTAAATACAATTAATTCTATGCCCATTTATAAAATAATTGCAAGTCCATATAAAATTTTTTTTAGATTTTATTATGAACACCAAAACCTATTGAAAAATATGTATTTTTATGTTAAAATTCATAAAAGGTTTGGCGGAAGGAGAATGAAAATGAACAGCATACTCGCAAAGGAATTAATAAGTAATTTTTTAAATGAAGATATTGGAACAGGGGATTTATCCACAAATTTGGTTTTTAATGACAATTTAAAAGGTGAAGGCTATTTTTTGGCTAAAGATGACGGTATAGTATGCGGGACCCAAATTATAGCACTGGCTTATTCTGTTTTAAGCAATGATTTTAAAGTTACGGTTTATAAAAATGACGGTGAATTTGTTAAAAAGGGAGAACATATTGCAAAAGTTGAAGGTAAAATAACTACATTGCTTACTGCAGAAAGAGTAATTTTAAATCTTATGCAGCTTATGAGCGGCATTGCAACAATGGGTTATAAACTTGTTAAAGCTCTTGATGACAGTTCCATTAAAATTGTGGATACGAGGAAAACTCATCCCGGCTTGAGAATGTTTGAAAAATATGCGGTTACTTGCGGAGGCTGCTTTAATCACCGCTATGCCCTTTATGACGGTGTTATGCTTAAAGATAATCATATTGCCTTTGCGGGAGGAATAACGAAGGCTGTGACTGATGTAAAGGCTAAATTAGGACATATGGTCAAGGTGGAAGTGGAAACGGAAACAAGAGAACAGGTAATTGAAGCAGTTAATGCGGGAGCTGATGTTATAATGTTTGATAACAGAAGCCCGGAAGAAATAAAAGAATTTCAAAAACTTGTACCTCCTAATATAATAACAGAAGCATCGGGAGGTATAAGTATTGATACAATAGGTAATTTTAAAGGCTGCGGAGTAAATGTTATATCTGTAGGTTCATTAACAAATGGGGTCAAACCTCTTGATATAAGTTTTTTAAGTGTGGAGGCAATAAAGGTATGATAGAAAGAATTAAAGAAATAAAAAGACAATTAGGTGATGATTTGCTTATACTTGCACATCATTATCAAAGAGATGAAATAGTTGAGCTGGCAGATGCTATAGGTGATAGTCTTAAGCTTGCTCAGATAGCGGAAGAAAATAAAAAAGCAAAGTACATAGTTTTTTGCGGTGTTCATTTTATGGCTGAAACAGCTGATATTTTATCAGAGGATTATCAGAGCGTATTTTTACCTGCTATTGATTCGGGGTGCCCTATGGCGGATATGGCGGACAGAAAAAGTGCAGAAAAAGCATGGGAGATTATTACAAGTGAATTAGGTGAAAGCATAGTACCTATTACATACATAAATTCCAAAGCTGAAGTAAAGGCTTTCTGCGGAGTACACCAAGGTGCTACGGTAACTTC
>JAUNPM010000183.1 GCA_030536675.1 Clostridia bacterium
CTGCACTTTTAACGGCTCTTTCATACTCTGTAAATGTAGGTACGGGAATAAGGGCTTTTTTTATTTTAAGTCCCTGACACATTCCGTATATAAGCTCTGCCGCTCCATTTCCCATAATTATGTATTCACTTTTGATACCCTTATTTTTTTCAATTGCCCCTCTTAATCTTTCACAATAAGGATCGGGATACACACAGGAATTTTTAATTCCTTTTATAAGAGCCTCATAAGCCCCTTCTGGCATACCCAAAGGATTTACATTTACCGAAAAATCATATTTTACATTGTTTCTGTATATATCTCCCCCGTGTAAATATTCCACAACAACACACCTCTGAACTATTTTATTTTCATACTAAGTGATATTCTGTGTTTTTTTACATCAACACTTAAGACCTTAACATCCACAATATCTCCAACACTTACAGCCTCAAGAGGGTGTTTGATATATCTGTCGCATATTTCGGATATATGAACAAGTCCGTCCTGATGAACTCCTATATCCACAAACGCACCAAAATCTATTACATTTCTTACTGTACCCTTTAATATCATACCCTCTTTCAGATCCTCCATAGAAAGCACATCTGATTTAAGTATAGGCTGCGGCATTTCATCTCTCGGGTCACGTCCGGGCTTTTCAAGCTCCTTTATAATGTCCTTTAATGTAGGTACACCTATATTAAGCTCTTCAGCCAGTTTTTCACAATTTCCCGCTTTTTTCCCAATGTCCTTTATGCCCCCGTTTTTAATACTGTCAGCACTGTAGCCGCACCTTTCAATAAGCGCCTTGCAGGCGTCATAGCTTTCAGGGTGAACACCCGTATTGTCAAGAGGATCATCACCGTCTGTTATTCTTAAAAATCCCGCACACTGTTCAAAGGCTTTAGGACCTAATTTTGAGACCTTAAGCAATTCTTTTCTGTTTTTGAATTTGCCCTTTTCCTCTCTGTAGGCAAGTATATTTTTGGCTATACTTCCGTTTATGCCGGATACGTATGAAAGGAGGGAAGGAGAAGCCGTATTAAGGTCAACACCCACATTATTTACACAGCTTTCAACAACGCCGCCCAAAGCCTCACCCAGTCTTTTCTGGTTCATATCGTGCTGATACTGTCCCACACCGATGCTTTTAGGCTCGATTTTAACTAATTCGGCAAGTGGATCCTGCAATCTTCTTCCAAGGCTCACCGCGCTTCTCAAAGCAACATCAAAGTCGGGAAATTCCTCCGAACCCAGCTTAGATGCTGAATAAACCGATGCACCCGCCTCATTTACAATAATATATAAAACATCTCTGTCAATTTTTTTAATTAAATTAACAGCAAACATTTCAGTTTCTCTTGATGCAGTCCCGTTACCTATGGCAATAATATCAACATTGTGTTTTTCTATCATAGCCTTTATTATTTTTTCAGCCTGTTCAACCTTATTGTGAGGAGGCACAGGATATATTACACCTGTATCAAGTACCTTTCCCGTTCCGTCAACCACTGCAACCTTACAGCCCGTCCTGTATCCGGGGTCAAGAGCAAGAACTACCTTATCCTTAATAGGCGGCTGCAAAAGCAGCTGCTTTAAATTTTCACCAAATACTTTAATAGCGCCTTCTTCCGCCTTTTCTGAAATATCATTTCGTATTTCTCTTTCCACAGCGGGAGCAATAAGCCTTTTATAGCTGTCCTCAACAGCTTCCTTAAGCAATTTTTCCGTATACTTATTGCTTCTTATTATTTTATTTTCCAATGCCTTTAAAATATTTTCGACCTGCACCTCGATTTTAACATTAAGTATTTTTTCCTTCTCACCTCTGTTTAAGGCAAGCACTCTGTGTCCGGGTATCCTTTTAACAGGCTCCTTATAGTCATAATACATTTCAAATACGGATTCTTTTTCATCGTCAACAGCCTTTGAAGCAATTACGCCCTCGTTGTAAGTCATTTTTCTTATTAAGGCTCTGTAGTCTGCATCATCTGATATCATTTCCGCAATAATATCCCTTGCGCCGTCAATTGCGTCATTCACATTGTTTACTTCTTTTTCCGCATCAATATATTTTTCTGCTGCTTTTTCAATATCTTCACCCATCAGCTGCATCATTATTTCATTGGCAAATGACTCAAGACCCTTTTCCTTTGCAATTGTTGCTCTTGTCCTTCTTTTAGGTCTGAAAGGTCTGTAAATATCATCTATTTCCGTTACTGTCAAAGCATTGTCAAGTGCCTTATTTATTTCATCTGTCAGCTTTTCCTGCTCATTTATTAAGTTTCTGACCTGTTCCCTTTTTTCGTCTAAATTTCTAAGGTAATTAAGTCTGTCAAAAAGCTCTCTCAATATAACATCATCAAGAGAACCTGTCATTTCCTTTCTGTATCTTGCAATAAAAGGTATGGTATTCCCCTCATCAATTAATTTAACAGCATTTTCAGCCTGACTTGCTCTTATTTTAAATTCATCTGCAAGCGTTTTTATAATATCCATATTCCACCTCTTAAAAAGCCCTTATAAAATTTTATATAGGCATTTTCTATCAAACAAAAATCTATCACAATTTGTAATAATAAGGACAAATATCTTCATAATGTCCGTCCTTCATTCTGAAGCCTTGGGGTATAACACCCAGCTGTTTAAAGCCAATGCTTTCATAGAGCTTCCTTGCGTAAACATTACTTGAAACCACGGCATTAAACTGTAAAATTCCAAAGCCCTCTCTTTTTCCCTGTTCAATGCAATCCCTTACTAGCTTTTCACCTATATGCTGTCCTCTTAAATTTTTTGAAACAGCATAGCTTGCATTGCATATATGACCGCATCTTCCCACGTTATTAGGGTGAAGAATATACATACCGTATACCTTACCGCTGTCATTGTCAAAGGCTACGCCGCAGTAAGTCTGTTCAGAGAAAAACCTTTTGCCTGTTTCATAATCAAGTGTATCTTCTTGGGGAAAAGCAATTCCCTCTTCAACAACTTCGTTCCAAATTTTGATCATATCAGTTATATCATTTTCATTGTACTTACGTATAAAAATATCCATATTTACTCTCCGCAAAATTTCAAATATTCCTCAATACAGGTGTCACAACATTATTTTCAATTTTAATTATTCCGTAGCTGTATGTACTGCCTCCTCTGGGTAAGCTGGGACTTCCGGGATTCATAATTATCATACCATTGTATTTTTCTATTACCGGAATATGAGTATGTCCGAAAAGACATATATCAGCTCCCAATTCAGCACCCTTATAGCACAGTCTGTCCGTATTCCAATTTACTCCATACATATCACCGTGAGTAACAAATATTTTCTTATTGCCTATGTTAAAAACTTCCTCATCGGTCACACCACTGCCGTAATCACAGTTTCCTCTTACATTATAAACCTTAATATTGCTGTATTTGCTTTTTATGATCTCTGCGTCCTCCACCACATCGCCGCAGTGAATAATAACGTCAATGTTATCGGATATATCCTTCAGCAATTTATATACATTTGTAAGATTTCTGTGTGTGTCGCTTATAACTAAAATTCTCATTCTATTTCCTCTAATATTTTTTTAATGCTGTCAAGTGCCTTTCCTCTGTGACTTATTTTATTTTTTTCCTCCATAGAAAGCTCTGCAGTGGTTTTTCCCAATTCAGGTACATAAAATATAGGGTCATATCCAAAACCATTTTCTCCCTTTATTTCATAACCTATTATACCTTCTATGGTTTCTCTTACGGTTTTTACACTTCCGTCGGGGAAAACAACAGCCATTGCGCATACAAACCTT
>JAUNPM010000184.1 GCA_030536675.1 Clostridia bacterium
TTTTAAGGGAGTACACGCTGCAAATACAGGATATGTATCAGTCACAGATAAGCGTTAAGCAAAATGATGTTATGAAAACTCTCACAATCGTTACTACACTTGTTCTGCCTTTGTCGCTTCTTACAGGGTGGTACGGTATGAATTTTAAATATATGCCTGAGCTTGCAATGAGATACAGTTATTTTGTAGTCATCGCCGTTTCGGCAGTAATAGTTATTTTAAGTCTTGTTATATTTAAGGTTAAAAAGTATTTTTAATTCAGGCTGTGAAATTTTTCAACAGCCTGTCAATATTTTCAAAGGTTTTATATTGACAAAATCCCGTAAAATTGTTATATTTATTATATAAGCTGCATAACTGACGGAAACGTGGATAACCACAGGGGAGTGCAGCAGTATTCAGCCGACCGTCTGGGCAATTTGTGCTTGGATAGGTGCGGCATTTTTTAATTTAAGGAGGAAGCTATGAGAGCATTAATAAGTGTATCGGACAAAACAGGTATTGTGGAATTTGCCTCAAAACTTAATGAACTTGGTGTTGAAATAATATCAACAGGGGGAACCTACAACAAATTAAAGGAAGCTGGTCTTCCCGTAATAGGTATTTCAGAGGTAACGGGATTTCCCGAATGTCTTGACGGAAGAGTAAAAACTCTCCACCCAAACATACACGCAGGACTTCTTGCAATGAGAAGCAATCCCGAGCATATGGCGCAGATAAAGGAGCTTAATGTTGAGCCTATAGACTTAGTTATTGTCAATCTTTATCCCTTTAAGCAGACAATTATGAAGCCAAACGTAACTCTTGAGGACGCTATTGAAAACATTGACATAGGCGGACCTACAATGCTTAGAGCAGCAGCAAAGAATTATCAGGACGTTTCAGTAATTATTGACCCTGCCGACTATGAACAGGTTTTAAATGAATTAAAGGAAAACAAAAAGGTATCAGTTAAAACCAATTTTTATTTAGCCGCAAAGGTATTTAATCATACGGCTTATTATGATACAATGATCGCAAATTATCTTAGGGATAAGGCAGGCTTGGAAAAATATCCAAATACCATATCAATGACTTTTGAAAAGGTTCAGGATATGAGATACGGAGAAAATCCTCATCAGGCAGCTGCTTTTTATAAGGAGGTTGGAGATAATTCAGGTATGCTTACGGGCATTGAACAGCTCCACGGCAAAGAGCTTTCATTTAACAACATTAATGACACTCACGGCGCTCTTGAGCTTTTAAAGGAATATGACGAGCCTACCGTTGTTGCCTGCAAGCACTCAAATCCCTGCGGCGTAGCAAGCGGCGCTGATATTTATGAGGCATATACAAAGGCATACAGCACTGACCCTGTGTCCATATTCGGCGGCATTGTGTGTGCAAACAGAGTTATAGATAAAGCAACGGCTGAGGAAATGTCTAAAATTTTCCTTGAAATAATATTAGCTCCGGGCTTTGACGATGACGCACTTGAAATACTTGAAAAGAAAAAGAATATAAGACTTCTTAAACTGGACAATATTGACCGCAGACAGCCCGAAACAGCCTTTGACCTTAAAAAAGTAAGCGGCGGTATTCTTGTTCAGGATATAGACAGCAAGCTCCTTGAAGGTGAGTTAAAGGTGGTAACTGACAGAGTGCCTACGGAAAAAGAAATGGAGGACCTGTTATTTACTTGGAAAATCGTTAAGTATACAAAGTCAAACGGAATTGCAATAGGTAAAAATAAGCAGTCTGTTGGTGTAGGTCCCGGACAGGTAAACAGAATTTGGGCAACTGAACAGGCTATTGACCACGGCACAAAACAGCTTGGCGCCGATGCCGTTAAGGGTGCCGCTCTTGCAAGTGACGCTTTCTTCCCATTTGACGACTGTGTTGAAGCTGCCGCAAAGGCAGGAATAAGCTGCATTATTCAGCCGGGAGGCTCTGTAAGAGATCAGGACAGCATAGATGCCTGCAATAAGCACGGAATTGCAATGGTGTTTACGGGTATGCGTCATTTCAGACATTAATATATGGCAAATATGTCATCTTTTGACAGTAAAAAACTCCGAACTAGCAGAGGTTCATAAGGAAGTAATCACGCAAATGACAAGCAGTAAAAAGATTCTTAAAAAGAGGTTTATTATGATTAGGAATAAGAAAAAGACAAGTAAAATTATGTCGGTCATATCTGCTATTATTGCCACAGCAATGCTTGTCACAACTGTATTTGCAAGCGGCGCATTATCAGATTTGGCAACAGACGATTATACGATTGAAATTACAAACAACGGTGAAAAGATTGAGCTTGTAAACAAGCCGTTTATCGAAAACGACCAGGTATATGTACCGCTTAGGGAACTGTTTGGAAAAGCTGTTTCAGAAGATGAAGGCATTACGGATATAAAATGGAATAACGGAACAATAAATGTAATAGCAGCGTATTATCAAGGCGAATCGGGGGCATACCAATTCAAAATCAACGGAAATTATATGAAAGTAAAACATATTAATTTTAAAGAGATTGAAAATGTTTTTTTCGATACTAATGGTGATATGATTTTTATTGGTTTAAGAGGAACACCACTTTTGTTACATTCAACAACATACGTTACCATAGAGGATATGAATTATATGCTCTACGGATTTACGAACAGACGAGATGCAGACAAAAAAACGGTTGAGTTAACTTACCATATTTATGACAAAAGCGGAAATGAAATCAGCAGCGAACCGTTCAGTGATGAAGAAGTTGCGGCGGCAAAAGTGGTTATAGAAGAATATTACAGAGCCGGCAATGCCAAAGACCGCCCTGCACAGCTTGCGACCTTAACGCAATGGCATAACGCTCCGAATTTACTTTTGTCGAGTGATGATAAATCAATCGTAACAATAAAAGATATACGATACTCTCCCTCTGACAGTCGGAAGGCGGCTGAGAATTATGTCAAATACGGTATGGGAAGTGTTAACGGCACAAAACCTGAAAATGTAATTGTTTTTTACATTGATTATGATGTTAGTTTCCCTGAAAACACATCAGAACAAGAGAAAGGCGCATGGATGTCAAGCTATGATAATTGGAGTATGATTTTAATTCGTGATAGCAAAGACGGAAAATGGCTCATAGATGATCAAGGGTATTAAATTACTGGTTTGATAGTCAGGCATCAGATATTTAATTAATGGATTTGTAATCAAAGCAAGGCTGATGAAAGTGATATTAAAATTTAATATTGAGAGATAAACGGATTGAGAGTAACCACTAAAACGGTTGCTCTTTTTCTATTTTTATTTGGAGAAGAGAGTATAAAAAACTTAAATTAGTCATTGACTTTAAGTCAATGACTGTGATATAATAAAAACACAAAGAAAGGAGAGAGGGCAGAATTATGAATAACAGACAGATCGCAGCAGCAGAAACAAGAAAAAAACTTGTAGAAGCGGCTAAAAACATTATCTGTGTTAAAGGGCTTACAAATACATCAATAGATGAAATAACCGAAGCCTGCGGAGTTTCAAAAGGAACATTTTACACCTATTTTAAACGAAAGGAAGATATAGTTTACGAATTAAGTGATAAAATGTTTGACGAGATACTTTCAAATGCACAAGAATTTGAAGGCACTATTACGGAAAAACTTGAAAATTATATGATACATTTTTCAAGATATATTGAACAGGGAAGTTTAAAGCTGGCACAGGAATGGATAAAAAACGTTGCCGATCCCGACATATCAGATGTAGGTGCAAAAAAATTAAAAAAAGATATATCAGCCGTA
>JAUNPM010000185.1:0-2821 GCA_030536675.1 Clostridia bacterium
ATAAGCCTGCCCTTTGGCGCAGCCTTGTCAATGGGAACAACAAGAACCGCCAAGTCATTGGGCTTTAGCTTGTCGCCTATTATTTTAAGGGTCATATTTTCATTGGGCACAAGACGTGCTATTTTTTCTTTAAGCTCCCATATATTTTCCTTTGTTTCTGCACTTACCCAAATTGAATTTTCAAGGGCATATTTATTTGAGACCTTATCGGATTTATTGAGAATAACAATATAAGGCAGCTTTCTTTCCTTAACTGCATCAATTATATCAATGTCTTCGGGCTGCAGGCCCAGACTGCCGTCAACAACAATAAGGGCTATATCTGTTTTGTTAAGTACACTATATGTTTTTTCAATTCTCTTTTTACCCAGTTCGCCTATGTCGTCAATGCCCGGAGTGTCGATGACCATAACGGGTCCAAGGGGCAAAAGCTCCATAGCCTTATAAACAGGGTCGGTGGTTGTGCCTTTAATATCTGATACAATGGCAAGATTTTGTCCCGTAAGTGCGTTGATTATACAGGACTTGCCTGCGTTTCTCCTTCCAAAAATACCAATATGTATTCTGTCTGATTTGGGTGTATCATTTAAGCTCATTTTCCCACCTCCTAAAATCTGAAATCTCTTTTTCCTTTATGAATATTGTTTAAGTAGTCAATGACTATTGCTTTTACTTTTTCTTTAGGTATAGACTGTATTTCCTGTGCTATTAATTTTTCGCCTATTTCCTTTGTATCTTCCGAAGCATAGTCTTCAAGATATTCCTTTAATGTCATAAGGGCATTGGGCAGACAGCAGTTTTGTATTTGACCTGATTTGCAAAGGCTCATAAAACGATCTCCCGTTCTGCCCTCTCTGTAGCAGGCGGTACAGAAGCTGGGAATATAGCCCATTTTCATAAGCCAGTTTACAACTTCATCAAGTGTTCTGTTGTCATCAACATCAAACTGAGCTGAATTGTCATCTTCCGCCTCAGGCTCATAGTATCCGCCTACGCTTGTTTTTGAACCGCCGCTTATTTGTGAAATACCTAAATGAAGGACTTTTTCTCTTGTTTTTTTGCTTTCTCTTGTTGAAACTATCATACCTGTGTAAGGAACGGATATCCTTATGCAGGCAACAAGTTTTGCAAATATATCGTCGCTTACGGCATCAGTAAATTCATTGGGATCAATGTCGTCGGCAGGGCGTATACGGGGTACGCTTATTGTGTGAGGACCTACGCCGTGAACGGCTTCAAGGTGCTCTGCGTGCATTAAAAGTCCCGCAAATTCATATCTGTATTTTTCAAGACCGAAAAGAACTCCCAAGCCTACGTCGTCAATTCCGCCCTCCATAGCTCTGTCCATAGCCTCTGTGTGGTAAGCGTAATTGTGCTTTGGTCCCGTAGGGTGAAGCTGTTCATAGCTTTCCTTGTGATATGTTTCCTGAAAAAGTATGTATGTGCCTATGCCTGCGTCCTTAAGCTTTCTGTAGTTTTCAACTGTGGTTGCAGCAATATTTACATTTACACGTCTTATTGCACCGTTTTTATGCTTGATGCTGTATATTGTTTTTATACATTCCAAAATATATTCAATGGGATTGTTTACGGGATCCTCTCCCGCTTCAATGGCAAGGCGCTTATGTCCCATATCCTGAAGAGCTATAACTTCCTTTTTTACTTCCTCTTGAGTAAGTTTTTTGCGGGCAATGTGCTTGTTCTTTGCGTGGTAGGGGCAGTATACACAGCCGTTTACACAGTAATTTGAAAGATAAAGAGGGGCAAACATTACTATTCTGTTGCCGTAAAAATCCTTCTTTATCTGCTCTGCAAGAGCGTAAATTTCTTTATTTTTTTCCTCATTGGGACAGACTAAAAGAACAGATGCTTCTCTGTGAGTAAGTCCCTTTCTTAATTTAGCCTTTTCAATAATTGAATCGATCAATTCAATATTGTTTTTATTTTCATCGGCATAAGCCAAGGTTTCAAGTATTTCATCGTGTGAAATAAATTCTTCGGCTTTAAGTGATTTTGGATCATACATAAATAAAAAATCTCCTTTCTTTTGAGTCAGAATTATTATTCAATTCTTAGTCATCAGATAATTAATTGTAAATTGTTTTGGTGCTTACTCCGTCAAGCTGTCCCAGCTTTCCCGATAAAGAATTTATAATGTCAAGAGGAGCATCTATTGCGATGCTTATAATGTTTATGGCTTTTTCCTTGTAGGGAATACCCATTCTGCCTATTATGTAATCTCCGTAGCTGTGGAGAATATTGTTTATTTCATTTGCAGAAGAAAAATTTTTAACAACTATGCCTATAAGTGCAACTCTTGTATCCATTATATCACCTCCCTGTTTTTTATACAAATATGATTATAACTCCAAAAGGGCAAAAAAACAACAAAATATTCATATAAAAATCAGCCGACAATATAAATTTATCGGCTGATTTTCAAATTATTTAAATTTGATTTAATTGAAGCATATACCTTTGATATGGGAAGTCCCACTATTGTGTAAAAATCTCCGCATATTTTATCAACAAGCACGGCGCCAAGTCCCTGTATGCCGTAAGCTCCCGCTTTATCCATAGGCTCCCAGCTGTCTACATATTCATTTATGGTATCCTGTGAAAGCTCTCTGAAATATACCTCGGCACAGTCTGCAAAATTTTCTATAAAAACTCTTCCCTTAAGGTAATAATAAAGGGCAACTCCCGTATATACACAATGCTTTTTGCCTGAAAGCATATTTAACATTCTTACTGCGTCCTGCCTGTCCTTAGGCTTTCCCAATATTTCACCCTCAAGAGCAACTATTGTATCTGCCGCAAC
>JAUNPM010000185.1:2831-3759 GCA_030536675.1 Clostridia bacterium
GTGTCATTTTCGGGTGTTTCCTTGTCAAAAACCGCATCTGCCTTGCGCAGTGAAAGCTCCATAACAATTTCAGAGGGTGAAAGTGAGCTGTCGTAGGTTTCGTCGGTGTTGCAGGTGGAAACCCTGAAATCAAAGCCTGCCTGTTTCATAAGATCGGAACGGCGGGGAGAGCCTGAAGCAAGTATTATATCCATATTAAAATTTCCTTTCCTGATTAAATTTAAAAGCATTTTTTGTAAACGATGCCTGCAATAAGCATACCTATTATGCCTGCTATTGTAAAGTTAAGATGAAAGCCGAATTGCAGGTATAAAAAGCCCAGATCGAGAATAAAGGGCTGAGTAAAGCCTATGGTTTTGCCGTAGTTGAGCCACGAAAGCCAGTAGGGGGCTTTGGAAGCAAGTGAACCGAGAAAGCTGCCTATTATTAAGCCTGAGATCAAAATAAGCAGAAACACCAAATTGGATTTGTTTTTCATTTTATTCCTCCGTGTTTTATTGAACAATTTTTTGTTTAAAATATATTTTAAATGAAATCATATATATTTTCAAGTCTTTTTGGCAAATAAATCAAATAAGGCAAATATAAGCCTTGATATAAAGTTTGGAATTGCAAATTGTTATTTGTTATTGTATAATATGGACAAGCGACTTATTTACAAGGAGAAAAGAAATGATATTTAATTCTTTTGATTTTGTTATATTTTTTATAATTGTTGTTTTTTTGTATTATACAATTCCTCAAAAATTCAGATGGATAATGCTTTTGACGGCAAGCTGTATATTTTATATGTGCTGGAGAGCGGAGCTTATAATACTGCTTTTGTTTTCCACATTTACAAATTGGGGAATATCTCTTTTAATAGACAAAAACAGGGAAAAGAAAAAGGGACTGCTTATACTTAGCCTGGTTATAAATTTCGGACTGC
>JAUNPM010000186.1 GCA_030536675.1 Clostridia bacterium
AATGAACATAATACAGCCTAAGGGCTGTAAGGGTGGACAAGCAAGGGAGTGATAAAGTGGCGAAATTGACACTTATTAGCAGAGAAAATCAAAATTATAAGAATCTTAAGAAAGGTGACAACGTAACGGTTTTGTTGAAACACGACAATGGCTGGGAAATGAAGCTGCGGGGTGTTGTGGCGGGATTGTACAAAAGTTGGTTTTTGCTTGAGTATGATGCCAAAGGAACACCGTTGTACAGAGGTGTGCCATATGTAGGCGTTACATATCATAAGAGGGTGAAGTGATGAAAGAAAAAATTAAATGCTTTAGCAGGCTGCTCGAAAAGGCTTTAGAGTTTGATCACGATGAGTATTTTATTGACTTGGATATTAGTGTAAATATTGTAAATAATGTGTGGGTTGCTTTGCGTGAAAAAGTAAGTGATGAAAGTAAAATAGTATTCTGTTTTTGCTATGAACGATTATCCATTGAAGATATAAAAGTCCTTACGGATAAAATAATAAAATTACTGGGCGATATTGAAGAGTGTACAAACATTGAAAATATAAAAGCAAAGTTACCGCTTGAAGATGATAAATATGTAGATATAAAAAAATTTATAAAGGGAGATAAATAAAATGAAAAAATTTGTATTTGACCTGACAGAGGTCATAAAGGACATTTGGAATGGTTTTGTTTGGCTGGTGGAGGCTGCGGAGGAGCTTGGGGAAATTGCAGGCAGGAAGTTTGCGGACATTACAACAAGGACACCGAAGCTTACTCACGCTACTGCAAGGGTCAAAAGGAATTGTGTTCTTGATGACTAATGTTGGGGGTGAGAAGTTGAATTACAGTAGTGAAATTGAAGGCTTTTTAAATTTTTTGCGTGAGGCTGAAAGAGAATACAGGCAGGCTGTGGAAGAGGAAAGTATTAAAAATTCGGAAGCACAGGACTTAGACCACAGGCTTGAGCTTAACGATGACAGCTACCACGATTGCGCAAAGCTGGCAAAGGCATTAAGGACTGTGAGAAGAGAGCGGAGAAAGGCAAAGAACACAAAAATAATGACAGAGCCAATATATGAATGGTACGGTCAAAATAAAAAAATCATATGCAGTATTGAAAGGCTTTTGGGAGAAGTAAGAAAGGCTGAAAAATCAACGGAAAACAGATTTTACACGGATAGGACCGAAATCGTTAAAAATACATTGGGCACTGAAAAAGAAAAAAGCCCCTGTATTGGCGTACAAGGGCAGTAAGCTGAAATAAGCTTACAAAATAACTATAACAATTGTATTATACAGCATAAAGGAGAAAATGTCAAATGAAAGTATTAGCATCAACTAAAGAAATGCCCGTTGATGAATGGCGCAATCTCCGTAAGAAATCTTTGGGTGGCAGTGATGCTGCTGTTGTTCTTGGACTCAATAAGTGGAAAAGTGAATACACTTTGTGGGCTGATAAAAAGGGATTTATTCCTGAAACAGAAGACAATGAAGCAATGAGAATAGGCAGAGATTTGGAAGAATATGTTGCTCACAGGTTTACAGAAGCTACAGGAAAAAAAGTAAGAAAAAGAAATTATATGTTCGTACATGATTGCTATGAATATATCACAGCTAATGTAGACAGAGAAATCGTTGGAGAAAATGCGGGGCTTGAATGTAAGACTACAAATATATTTGCAAAATCCGATTTTGAAAGTGGAGAGGTGTCGTTATATTATTATTGTCAGTGTATGCACTATATGGCAGTAATGGGATATGAAAAAATGTATCTTGCTGTGCTTGTTTTGGGAAAAGCTTTTTACTGGTTCGAAATAAACAGAGATGACACTGAGATTGAGAGTTTGATAAACGCTGAAGTTGGGTGGTGGAATAAATATATGGTAGGAGATGAAATTCCACAGCTTGACGAGAGCAGCAGTACATCAGACACATTGGAAAAAATGTATCCTTACGATAACGGGTCTGTTATATATAACAGTAACCTTAAATCAGATGTAGAGAATTATCTGAATTTAAAAAAGAGGGTTGATGAACTGAAAAAAAGTCTTGTTGAATATGAGAACAAGATAAAAGCGGGTATAGGTGAGGCGGAAAGATGTTTTATCGGAAAATATGAGGCTGTTTGGAAAAAACAGAAAAGATGTACCATTGACACTAAAAAAATAAAAGCTGAGAAACCAGAAATATATAAAGAATTTTTAAAGGAAACAATTGTAAGAACATTTAAAATCAAGGAGGTAAACTAATATGTCAAATACAACTAACACAACAGGAGTTATTGCTAAAGCAAGCAACAACACTGTAAGTAACAGTGGCGGTAAAACTATTAAAGACTATTTAAAGGCTTATGAGGGAGAGTTTGCAAAAGCATTGCCTAGTGTACTTACACCGGAGAGATTTACAAGAATGGCGCTTACAGCACTTACAAAAACACCTAAACTGGGACAGTGCAGTCCTGCAAGTTTTATGGCTGCAATGCTCGAAGCTGCACAACTTGGACTTGAGCCGAATACACCGCTTGGACAAGCTTATGAGGAGGTTTTTACAATGGAAATATGGAAAGATAATGTAGTATAGAACGTTCAACGACTATCGAAAAGGCTGCGAAGGCAGTAACCTAGTAGAGTAAGGCTCAAGTGAGCTTGAAACGGGAAGCACCAACTGGTGAAGATATAGTCTGAACTATATAGAAATATATAGATGATGTACGGAAGCGGTACATCAGTAACAAATTGTGAGGAAGCCTATGAAATAACCGATGAGAACGATTTTAATATGCTTGACGAAAGTATAAGAGGTGTTACACCTGAAGGGCTTTTTAAGCAAATCACCCTGACCTTAAATCCGTGGAATGAAAAGCACTGGATAAAGAAAAGGTTTTTTGACAAAGAGGACAGCAGCATACTTGCAATGACAACTAACTATATGTGTAATGAATGGCTTGACGAGGCTGACCTTAAGGTCTTTGAGGATATGAAGGTAAACAATCCCAGAAGATATGAAGTGGCGGGACTGGGCAACTGGGGCGTCACAGACGGGCTTGTGTATGAGAACTGGCAGGAGCGTATATTTACACTTGATGAGGTCAGAGAGCTTGAGGGCATAGAAAGTGTATTCGGTCTTGACTTTGGATATACAAACGACCCTACAGCCTTATTCTGTGGGCTTATTGATATTAAGGGCAAGGTAATATATGTTTTTGATGAAATGTATCAAAAGGGTATGAGCAATGAAAAAATAGCGGAGAAAATAAGAGCTATGGGCTACAGCAAGGAAAGAATAACAGCAGACTGTGCAGAGCCTAAAAGCATTGACAGATTAAGAGAGCTTGGCATACGGAATATAAGACCTGCAAGAAAGGGCAAGGACAGTGTAAACAACGGTATTGACTTTATACAGGGGTTCAAAATAATAATACACCCGAAGTGTGAAAACTTTGTAAAAGAAATAGGGTCATACTGTTGGGACAAGGATAAGGAAGGACACAGTATAAACGAGCCCGTAGATGCGGATAACCATTTAATGGACGCTATGCGATATGCTCTTGAAGGATATATTAAGGGCAAGATATTCAGCTTTGAGTAATTGCCAAATTTGCAAAGAGGTGAAATTTAATGTTTAGTTTTCAGTTTCCCGGTTCGCAAATGCCTCGTATAAACCGACTTATAAAGGAGGGTGCGGAGAGCAGGATAAGCGATGCGGAATTTATAATAAGAGAATTAAATGAATTTATGAACAGCCCCCAAAGGGCTGATATGATAAAGGG
>JAUNPM010000187.1 GCA_030536675.1 Clostridia bacterium
TCTATTTTATTTTCATATGCAAAATCGGACAGTTTTCCCTTTAAATGCGATGTATCTTGAGGAACATAAGAAATTATGATTCCCGAGCCTGTATTAAAGCTGCCCTTATACTCTGCCTGCCCGTCAATTAACAATTTAAGCAAACTGCTTTTTCCGCTTCCGTTTCTGCCCTCAATAGCCACCCTTTCTCCTTTTGATATTTCAAATGATATTGGAGCAAATATCTCCTTTCCCTCATAACATACGCTTACATTTAAAAATTTCACCATTACATCTCTGTAATATTCAAGGGGAAAAATTTTTAAACATTCAACATTTTCATTATTTTTCAAAAGCTCTGACTTTTGTTCAATTTCCCGCACTTGATTTTTTTCAATTGATTTGGATCTTTTCATCATTTTAGCAGCCTTGTGCCCAACATATCCCCTGTCAACAGGACCGTTTCCATACTTTGAATTTTCAATTTTCTCCGACCAATGAGCAGCTCTCCTTGCAGCCCTCTTCAAACGACCTATATCCTTTTCCAAACGTTGATTTTGAGCCTCTTCAAATCTTTGCCGTCTTTCAAAATTCATAAGCCACGATGAAAAATTGCCCTTCTGCACTTCTGTATTTGTTCTGTTTATTGATAAAATATGATCGACGCAGCTGTCCAAAAAGCAGCGGTCGTGTGAAACCAATATGAACCCTTTTTTCTTTTTTAAATATTCAGATACAATTTCTCTGGTTTTTGTATCCAAATGATTAGTCGGCTCATCAATAAGCAAAAAATGCCCCTCATTTAAGAAAAGTGCTCCAAGCAAAACCTTTGTTTGTTCTCCCTTTGAAAGCCTGTTAAACGGTCTTAACAGCACATCTGTGTCTGTATCCATATATGATATTTCTCTCATTAATTCCCATTCCTCTGCAAGAGGACAAATTTCCTTCATAATATCTAGCGTCAATTTTCTCTCGTCCGAAACATAGTAAGGGAAATAATCAAACTGCACATTTGCCGTAATACTTCCCTTGTATTCATATTTACCAAGCAATAAATTTAAAAATGTGGTTTTTCCTCGTCCGTTTCTTCCCACAAACCCCAGCTTCCAATTCGTATCTATATTAAAACTTACGTTTTCAAAAATATTATCATAGCTTGAAGGATACGAAAACGTAAGATTTTCAACCTTTATCATAGACATAATAAAGCGCCTCCTTTTGATGAAAAAAATAAAAGCCGCAAGAAAGTCAATTCTCACAGCTCGTCATACTATCAAATATACCACGCTTTAAATAAAGGCAATAATACCAAAGATGATGAATAAACTATAACTTTCTTGCAACAGGCGCAATAATACCATATAAAACAATATTACCGCATTTTAAATTTTATCTGCAAGAAAAGTTGATCATCTTTCCACCTCTTTCATTAATTATATATAAAATATACCATAAATCAAATAAAAAATCAATACCTTAATTTTTTATAATTATAAACTTGAATACCAAAATAAAAGTAGTATAATATATTTAAATATTAAAGAAGGGATATGGTCATATGTGGATTTTATTTGCGGCAGGCTCCGCCTTTTTTGCAGGCATAACCTCCATTCTTGCCAAATGCGGCATAAAGGAAACAGACTCCGACACGGCAACAGCCATAAGAACATTTGTTGTGCTTATTTTTTCTTGGTTAATGGTTTTTATAACAGGCGCTCAAGAGGGAATTTCATCTATTTCATACACAACGCTTATTTTTCTTATTTTATCGGGTCTTGCAACAGGAGCTTCGTGGCTTTGTTATTTTAAGGCTCTGCAGCTGGGCAGCATAAACAAGGTTGTACCTATTGATAAATCAAGCACTGTAATTGCAATTTTGCTCGCCTTTATAATTCTGGGAGAACCCATAGGTATTTACAAAGGCTTGGGAATTATACTTATAGGAGCAGGTACATATATGATGATAGAAAGAAAAGCTGTATCCTCCTCTGCCCCCGAAAGCAAACGCTATATTGTCTACGCTTTTCTTTCAGCAATTTTTGCAGCTCTTACATCTATATTGGGGAAAATAGGTATAAAAGACATAGACTCAAATTTAGGAACTGCAATAAGAACAATAGTCGTGCTTATAATGGCGTGGCTTATAGTATTTATGAAAAACAAGGGTAAAGAAATTTACAATGTATCAAAAAAAGAGCTTATATTCATAATTCTTTCGGGCTTTGCAACAGGTGCTTCGTGGCTTTGTTATTACAGAGCCCTTCGTGACGGTCAGGCAAGCATTGTTGTCCCAATAGACAAATTGAGCATACTTGTTTCAATTTTATTTTCTTATTTGGTATTTAAAGAAAAGCTCACAAAAAAAAGCTTTGCAGGGCTTATATTTATTACATTGGGAACATTAATAATGCTTATACAATAGCACAAAAAATCGGCATAGATCATACAGATCTATACCGATTCAGACTGTCAAAAAACTAAACTTTTTAAGAAAATTTGAATTTCTTGCGACACCGTAATTCAAAAAGCGTCGCAGACTTAAATCCGCAGGTCGAGCTTTGCCCGACCGAGGACGGGGACTAGTTTGTGTACTTGCATAGCAAGAACGCAAACTACACGGCTGGTCCCCACCTTAGCATACTGCAAGAAATGCAAGCATTTCTTGCAAGCGTGTCGACTTTATCGACACGCAGAATCGGCATAGATCATATTGATCTATACCGATTTTTCCTTAACTGCGCCTTTTTTTACATTAAGCAGATAAACTGTCCCTTAGCTTCTTGAGCTCTGATTGCAATCAGATTTTTTATTTGAATTTCTGTTTGAGTTATTGCTCTTCTTATCCATTTCCTGGCTGATCTCATTTGCAAACTCAACTCTGTTGCTCTGATTGTTATTGCAGTTGTTATTTGAGTTTCTCTCACTCTTATTATTGTTTGAATTTCTTTCACTTCTGTTGTTCATAATTGTAACCTCCTATTAATAAAAAGACATTTTTGCCTTACAGCCTTATTATTAACCGATCACAATTTTTTATTCGTCTTTTTTAAAATTTAAACAATATCCGAAACACTTTCAAGGGTCATTCTGCCAAGCATACCGCCTCTGAATTCGTCAATTATTATATCAGCGGTCCTTTTATAATCAACTTCATTTCCCTTTTTAAGAAAGCCTCTTTTAATGGCAATTTTTTCATAAATTTCGTGTATCTTCGTATTTTCATCATATTCAATATTGTATCTGTCCCTTAATGCATTGGGATACAATCTGTCAATATATTCTATAAGATGTATGACAAGCTCCGTACTGTCCATAATGTCATCATTAATAGCTCCCGTAAAGGCTAATTTAAGCCCCACACTTTGATCGTCAAATTTAGGCCACAAAATTCCCGGTGTATCCAACAGTTCAAAATCCTTTTTTATTTTGACCCACTGCTTTGCCCTTGTTACACCTGCCTTGTCACCTGTTTTAGCCATATTTCTTCCCACAAATTTATTAATAAGTGTAGACTTTCCCACATTGGGTATTCCCACTATCATTGCCCTTGTAGGCACAAATATCCTTCCTCTTTTTCTAAGTCTTTCCACCTTTTCCGCCATAAGCTCTTTAGCTGCGGGAGTTATTTCTTTTATACCCTTTCCCGTTGAGGAATTTGCCTCTATGACCACAAAGCCCTTTGACCTAAAATACTCCGCCCATTCTGCGGTTTTTTTCTCATCTGCAAGGTCTGCTTTATTAAGAATAACAATTCTTTTTTTATTTA
>JAUNPM010000188.1 GCA_030536675.1 Clostridia bacterium
CTAACTGAAAGAAATGCAAGCATTTCTTTCAAGGCTGTCGACTTTTCGACAGCCGTAAAGAGGAGGGATTTATATGAAAAAATTTTCAGTTAAAAGCTTTATTTCAGGTGTTGTTTTTGCTTCCGCTCTTATGCCCGTTTTGACCCTTGCCGCAGGCACACAGCAAATAGAGGCTGTTTTCGGCAAGGTACAGCTTATTATAAACGGTGTAAAGGTCAATGCCGAAACACTTCTTTACAACGGCACAACCTATCTTCCCATAAGATCCGTAGGTGACAGCTTAAGTGCCAAGGTGGAGTACGACCCAAACACATACACGGCAAAGCTAACACTGCCCTCTCAGCAAACAACTGCTCCAAACAGCTGGGGCAACAAAACATATATACTTGCCACAAACAATTCTGCAATAACTGCGGCAAGCCTTGTAGTAAGCAACGTTACGTCAACAGGCTTTGATTTTTCATTTAAAACCTCTGATAACGTTGACATTATAAGCTCCACGGCAGTTATTACGGGCAATTCAGCCTCCTGCAAGGTATCCGATGCTTATTCTCTTACCTTTGAAATACACGGAGATGAAATAACAGTTAGGGAAACCACAGGCTCACAGCTTTTCCCCGACGCTGTAGCCACCTATGTACACAGGACGGTACAGCCCACAGTAACAGACTCATATGTTAATTTTAAAACAGGCAAATATTCAAGCGGTTCTTCCGACACTGCAAAGACCCTTGTTATAAGCAATTTAACATCAGACAGCTTTAAATATCAGGTCATAGCTGCCAACGGCAAGGACATTGTAACGGAAGGCACGGCAAAGATAACAGGTTCGGGAAAAGCAAAATGCGAATTTAAGGATGATTACGTTATCACCTTTACGGATCTTAAAAACGACGTAATTAAGCTTGAGGAATCAAGTCAGCAGCTTTTTCCCGCAGGCGGTATAAAATTTTATACCACATAAAATTTTTACAGAATCTAACTGCAAGCATTTCTTGCAAGCGTGTCGACTTTATCGACACGCAGAATATCCCTCCCGTTGTTATCAAACGAGAGGGATATATTATTTTATCCTTTTATTTTCATTATATTTTTTAAAAGCCAAATTGCTTATTTTTTCACTTATTTCCTTAAGCTCCTCACCTCTTCTTCCAAACACCCTTACTCCCGTGTAATTCTCACACACATTGCTTACTCCCCAAGGATATTCATAATTTTTAAAAATTTCACAAATTTGATTTTCAATATTTATATTGCACAAAGCCATACTTAATAGGTGAGTATAGCCCTCAAAAAGTCCTATGCCCCTCATATTCATTTTACAATTGTCATATATGGCATTATCTCTGTATTTCAATTCATTCCCCTCATATATTTCAACAAGGGATTTGTAATATCTGTATTCAAACTCTTCACCCGATGCAATTCTTCCCGCCGTTATAATATCCGAATACACAAGCACAGAGCTTTTATCCCTAAGTCTTACCACACCTTTATTTTCAAAGGCAGAATTTTTGTAAGGTATCACGGGAAGCGGATTATATGTCAAAAAGCAATTGCTCTCAAGCTCTATATTAATATTTCGCTCTCCCTGCCCTCTGCCCGTATTGTGTATTTTTTCATAAGACTGTGAATATATTTCACAGCAGGCATTTTCATCTATATTAATGTTTATATTCTGCCTGTCCCCCTCCATTATTCCGGGAGAAGCGGACATTTGCAGTATTTTCATCAAGCCACCTTCATAAAAGGGCTTCATTATTTTAAACGGCGGTGTAAAATATACATTTTTCAAAACAGTTTCATTTCTTTTTTCTCCCGCCTCAATTTTAAGCTCCGATATTCTGCCGTATTTGTTTTCCATACTATTTCAGACCTTCAAGCATAACATTTTCCCTTATCCATTTCACTATATAGTCAACACCCTTGTCATTTCTTATGTCAGTGAAAACAAAGGGTCTTTCACCTCTCATTTTTTTACTGTCCCTTTCCATTACTCCAAGGTCTGCGCCTACATAAGGGGCAAGATCTGTTTTATTTATAACAAGCAGGTCGCTTCTGGTTATTCCGGGGCCGCCCTTTCTGGGTATTTTATCCCCCTCCGCCACATCTATTACAAATATTGTTGCCTCCACAAGCTCAGGAGAAAATGTTGCGCTTAAATTATCTCCTCCGCTTTCAATAAACATAAGCTCAATATCGGGAAATCTTTCCATAAGCTCGTCAACAGCCTCAAGATTCATTGATGCGTCCTCTCTTATTGCAGTGTGAGGACACCCGCCCGTTTCAACGCCTATTATTCTTTCCTTTGGCAGTACGCTGTTTTTGCACAAAAATTCAGCGTCCTCCTTTGTATAAATATCATTTGTTATTACGCCTATGCTGTAGTCACCTGCCAGCTTTCTTGTAAGTATTTCTATTAATGCAGTCTTGCCCGAGCCTACAGGTCCCGCAACACCAATTTTAACATAACTCATTGTTTCATTTCCCCTTTATTTGATTATTATGCTCTCTTTACTATGACATATAAATTCTGGAATAAAGCCTTTCGTGTTCCATACACCTTATGTCAAAGGCAGGAGCGGAAGCGCACAATTCACTTTCATTCATATTAAAAACATTTTCGCAAACCTCATCTAAAACATCGTAGCTTTCATATAATATTTTCTGTCCCAAGCTCTGACTTAAGGGCACAGCTTTAACGCAGTTTGTTACCATTGCCGAGCACTGGGCATAGGCATAATTCCTTATTGCTTTTTTAACGCCTGTTTCTGCGGCGCCGCACACAACTCCGTAAGCTGTAGAATGGTGCTTTTTGTCATATTCCGCCTTAATATATTTTTCAAAGCTGTCATTGCTTAATTTGATTTGGCAGCCTTTCAATGTTTTTATAAACCTTGAACCCATTTTCAAAGAAGCGTTTCTTATTTCCAAGGGTATTTTGGAAGCCGTCAATATACCGTCCAGTTTTTTTAAATATTCCGTATTTTGGCAGTTTTCATAAGCAAGCCTTGCACACAGCAGCTCCGTATTTACAATGCTGTATTTAAGCCTGTTTTTTATATATTCCTTAATATCCTCTTCACCCTTTAACAGCTCCTTTTGTATATAGGTTTCAAGTCCGTATGAATGGGAATAGCCGCCTATGGGAAAAAGAGCGTCATTTATTTGCAAAAGCAAAAGCTCTCCCCTGCACATTTTATCACTTCCAATATATTATTTAATGGGTATGATTGTTTACCGTAGATGATATGGCATTGTCAAAATTCAGCTTTTCTATCCTTTTTTCAACAATTGTGCCGTAACATTTTCCCTCTGAATGTTTGTGTATTTTACTAAGCATTTCAAGCATAGGCTCGTTATAAGGTGTTATAAATTCGTTTTCATCATTTCCCTTAAACAGTGCAGCGTGTCTGTTTCCTATTTCATAGCATATTTTTGGCACAAGCACACTGTTTTCCGCCTTAACGGATATGACCTCACATTGGGGAATGTTCACAGCCACAGCGTCATTCCCTTCACACCAAAGCACATCACCTTGATTAAGTCCCTTTACAAGTATTTCGTTTCCAAGCCTTATACCCACTTCTCTGCCCTTACTGCTTGTTTTTTTATGTATCTTTTTAAAGGTCTCGTGCCATTCTATATCAACATAGTCAATGTCCTTGTTTTTATATTTATCTTCTTTAATGTTTCCCAACACTTTTTCACACAACATTTTTATATCCTCCT
>JAUNPM010000189.1 GCA_030536675.1 Clostridia bacterium
TAGATAATGCAAATATTGAAAACGGCATAATTTATATTACACGAGGCAGCCTTTCTCACGGCTTTGAGTATGTAAATGATAAATTTGCCATTGTTTCCGAAAAAGACGCATTCAGCGATGACAGAAAAAAACGCAGAAAGAAAAATAAAAAAAGCTCCGACAGCACCGCCATACAAAACATATCAGACCTTAAGGTAGGAGATTATGTGGTTCACGAAAACCACGGTATAGGTATATTTAAGGGCATTGAACAGATCGTTACCGACGGCATAAGCAGAGATTATATTAAAATAGGCTATTCGGGTGAAGATGTACTTTACGTTTCAATAAATCAAATGGATATGGTCCAAAAGTATATAGGAGGAGAAGCCACAAAGCCCAAGCTCAACCGACTTGGAGGGGAAGGCTGGAAAAAAGCAAAGGCAAGAGCAAGACAGGCAGCATTTATTTCGGCACAGGAGCTTGTAGAGCTTTATGCTGAAAGACAAAAGGTACAAGGCTTTAAATACTCTCCCGATACTCTCTGGCAAAAAGAATTTGAGGAAGAATTTGAATACGAGGAAACAGACGATCAGCTTACAGCCGTATCCGAAATAAAAGAGGATATGGAAGAAGGAAAGGTTATGGACAGACTTCTGTGCGGTGACGTTGGCTTCGGCAAAACGGAGGTTGCCATAAGAGCCGCTTTTAAAACAATACAGGACGGCAAGCAGGTAGCATATCTTGTTCCCACAACAATACTTGCAAGACAGCACTACCTTACCTTTTCACAAAGAATGGAAAACTATCCCGTAAAGGTTGAAATGATGTCCCGTTTCAGAACACCCAAGCAGCAGAAAGAAACCATAGCAAATCTTTCATCCGGCAGAACCGATATAGTAATAGGTACTCACAGAATATTAAGCAAGGATATGAAATTTAAAGACCTTGGACTTGTTATAATCGACGAGGAACAGCGTTTCGGCGTTAAACACAAGGATAAGCTTAAAGAGCTTAGAAAAAATGTAAATGTTCTTACTCTTTCGGCAACACCTATTCCCCGTACTCTTCATATGAGTATGACGGGCATAAGAGATATGAGCGTGCTTGCAGAGCCGCCTGATGACAGAATACCCATTCAGACCTATGTTCTTGATTACGATCCCGAATGTATAAAGGACGCAATACACAGAGAGCTTGCAAGAAACGGACAGGTATATTATTTATACAACAGAGTTACAAACATTTCCGATGTAACGTCAAAACTTCAGCAGCTTGTTCCCGAGGCAAATTTTGCCTATGCCCACGGTCAGATGAGCCAAAGAGAGCTTGAAAACATAATGATGGATTTTATGGACGGAGAGATAGACGTACTTGTATGCACGACCATAATTGAAACAGGTCTTGACATTTCAAATGTAAATACCATTATTATATCAGATGCAGACAAAATGGGTCTTAGTCAGCTTTATCAGCTAAGAGGACGTGTAGGTCGTTCCACAAGAACAAGTTATGCATATCTTATGTATGCAAAGGATAAGGTATTAAATACCGATGCGGAAAAACGTCTTCAAACCATTAAGGAGTTTACCGAGTTTGGATCGGGCTTCAGAGTTGCAATGAAGGATCTTGAAATAAGAGGAGCAGGCAATCTTCTGGGAGCGGAACAGCACGGGCATATGGATTCCGTAGGCTATGAGCTTTACTGCAAGCTGTTAAACGAAGCCGTTATGGAATTAAAGGGCGAACCCATAGTCACAGAATTTGAAACACTTATTGACATAAAAATAAATGCCTTTATTCCCTCATCTTATATTTCAAGTGAAGAGCAAAAACTTGAAATGTACAAAAAAATATCACTTATTACAGGACTTAATGATTACTACGATGTACAGGAAGAGCTTGAAGACAGATACGGCAATATTCCCCGTTCAGTCAACAATCTTATTGACGTTGCCTACATTAAGGCGGAAGCCCACAAATTAGGCGCCGTAAATATTAAGCAAATTAAAGATAAGGTCCTTATTTATTTTAAAAGCGATGCCTCCGTTGACAGCGAAAAGCTACTGAAGCTTATTGCCGACAGCAAGGGCAAAATACTTTTTACAAACACGGGAGGAGAGCCTTATTTGACCTGCACGGTAAAAGAAAGCAAAAACATTTTAAACGAGCTTAAAGAAATATTAAAAAAACTTAAAGCATAAAATTTTACCGTTAAAACTCAATATGTTTTAACGGTAATTTTTTTATTTTATAATATTGATTTTTTCCCCTTTTGTGATAAAATACAAGTATACAATTTATGGGAGTGTATAAAAATGAGAAAAACTCGTTATCAACCGTCTGAATCTTATATATTGGGAATAATACTCGCCCTTTCAGGGGGCTTTTGGGATACATACACTTATATTTTAAGAGGCAATGTATTTGCAAATGCCGAAACTGGGAATATTGTACTTTTGGGCATCAACATTGCCCAAGGCGATCTAAAAACCGCTTTTAACTATTTTGTACCCGTATTTGCCTTTTCTCTGGGAGTTATAATAATAGGACTTATACGTAAACGTTTCAGGGAAATATCCCTTTTCCACTGGAGAAACATAGTTATAACTCTTGAAATATTCATTATTTTTTCAGTTGGATTTATGCCCCAAAGCCTTAACCACTTAGTAAATATACTTGTTTCCTTCGTCTGCGCTATGCAGGTAGCAACATTTAAAAGAGTTAAGGACTGCCCCTGTGCCACAACAATGTGCACAGGAAATCTCCGTTCGGGCACGGAACACCTTTTTGCCTACATTACAACGGGAAATAAGGACAGCCTAAGGCGCTCAAAAATATATTTCAGCGTTATACTTTTCTTTATTGCAGGCGCAGTAATAGGAGCACTTTGTTCATCCTTTTTTGGCATAGGCTCAATATGGATAACCTGCGTAATTCTTTTTTTGGCTTATCCTATTATGCGTAAAAACTTTATTCATCGTTTAAAATTCAGGATCAGATATTTTTTTGCCTTGTTGGAAAGAAAATTACATAAATAAAACAGACAGCTTTTGAACCGACATATAATCTAAATATTTTTAAGTCGGTTCATTTTTCTGCCTGCTTGTTTTATAAACAATATATATTACATTACTTAAAAATCAGCTTCTCAATTTCCACAGCAACTCCGTCATTTTCATTTGTTTCCGCAACATATTTAGCGGATTTTTTTACTTTTTCATCTGCATTACCCATAGCAAAAGACAAGCCCGCCCATTTAAGCATTTCAATATCGTTGTTACCGTCACCGAAAGCCATAACTTCTTCCCTCATTATTCCAAGTTTTTCACACAGCATTTTAAGTCCCTTTTCTTTGCTTACTCCCCATTTGTTTATTTCCATATTAAAGGGAATTGACGATGTAACAGCCATATTCATTTCTTTAAACCTGTTTTCAAGAGCCTCTTGCTTTTCAGCAGGCACATAAACTGCCGACAGCTTTTCAATGCCCCTGTCCTTTAAAGCCTCTGTTACATTGTCGCAAAAGTTTATAAGGCTCTTCAGCTCCTCTATAAAATCTCCCTTAAGTGCCTTGTTATAATAGCTGTTGTCAAAACAACTGTCCATATAGGTTTTTCCGTCAACGTAAACCTCCGTTGCAATTTTGTTTTCAAACAATATGTCGTATATTTTTTTCCACTTTTCATACTCCATATAATCCGTTG
>JAUNPM010000190.1 GCA_030536675.1 Clostridia bacterium
TATCTCAAGAAATTCATTAAGGTTTTTACCTGCTTTTCCCACAAAGGGCTTTCCCTGCTTTTCCTCTTCTCCCCCCGGTGCTTCACCTATAAGCATAATTTCTGCATTTATTTTACCGCTGCCAAATACTATTTTTCTTTCACCGAAAATCTTTTGACATTCCGATTCCATTTGTTTATTAAAGTCATACATTTTTATCTCTCCTCAACATAAAGAAACTTATAATAAGTCCCGTAATAAATCCGCCTATATGTCCCGCATTGTCGACCTCGGCATATAGAAAGCCGCTGAATATACCTATTATGGCAAAAACTATAACAAGATAATTGTCAAAGCCTTCCATTGAACGGTTTTTTAATTTTGTATATACTCCTATTGCGGACATAAGTCCGAATATTGCTCCCGAAGCGCCTATTGCTATGTTTGTGTTTACAGCTATGCTTAAAAGACCTGCTCCCAACCCCGAAATAATATATATGGCAAGCATTTTTAATTTGCCGTAATATTTTTCTACTCTTGTACCTAATATGTAAAGAGAAAGGGCATTGCCCATATAATGTACTATGCTTCCGTGAAGGAACATATATGTAAAAAGTCTGTATATTTGTCCCGAAAATACAGCGTTTCTGTAAATAGCGCCGTTTAGTATTATGGGATTGTCAGCTGTGGAATAGCCCGTCATTAGTACAATTATCTCAATAATTCCGTTAATTATTATAAGGGCAAGGGTAAGTATGCAATTGCTGCTTTTAATTTCTGTTTTGTGTTTTTCATTGACCTTTTGGTAAAGTGTTGATATATCCTGAGAAACGCTGTACCTGTTGTCTGTAAATGATGCGTTTACAAGTTTTTCAATACCTATTATCTTATCAGGCTGTTCACCGTTTACTATTAATTTGTTGTTTGAAATATCCGCTATCCACATTATGTCAATGATATTGTCATTATAGTCTTCTATGGTGTGGTCAGTAAAATTTGTAAGTTCTTCCGTTATGCTGCGGGTAACAAAAACAGAGGTTATAACTGCTTTGGGAAGAGCTGAAAAATATTTTAAAGCATCCTTGTAAAATCCTCTGTAATCATATTTAACATCGGCATTTATAATAATTACGGCATAAGCTGTATTTCCCGTTTGTTTAATAAAGCCTATGTATTCTGTGTTTTCTCCTATATTAACGTTGTTGTAAAAATGCGGTATAGGTCTAA
Source organism: Clostridia bacterium (assembly GCA_030536675.1). Taxonomy (GTDB): domain Bacteria; phylum Bacillota; class Clostridia; order Lachnospirales; family CAG-274; genus Gallispira. The sequence continues at coordinate 1,207 of JAUNPM010000190.1, forward strand.
ATTCCTGTTCCAAAAGTTTTTCCGTAAAGTTTTTTATAAAGGACATAGTTTTCTCCTTTTGTATTTAAGGTTTTACATTATATTTGAAAGCCCCAGCATAAGATACATTAAGCCAATACCCGGCGCTCCGAAAACAGAGGCAAAAAGCACGGTGAATATATTAATGCCAAGACAAATTTCAAATTTGTACAATATACAGTTTATAATAAGCATAAATGATGTGCCCGTTACGCCCTGCATACAAAGTTTGCTTATTTTTGAAATGTGATTCATAAATAACAGGCAAAATATAAAAAGAGTAATTGTATATATTGCCCAACTGAAAAGCTGTGTTGAAATAATTTCGCTCATATTCTCACCTCTGTAAAGTATACGAAGGAAAAAATCCAACTATGATTATTTAATTGAAATTATAAAACATTCAGCTTTTTATTTGAAAGGGCAATATATTTTTTGCGGGTTATTTTATTTATAAGCATAATACCTATTGTGTAGCTGCCTTTTTCAAAAAGACAGGTATCTATATTTGCGCTGAAGCCGCATAAATTAAGGGTTTTATTTCCTGTTTCAAGGGCAATATCGTTTCGCAGCTCTGTATTTGCTTTAATTGGTACGGCAATATTTGTTCTTGTAAATATAAGGACATATGTTTCGGTTAAAGTACCTTTTATATAAGCATATCCTCCCAGTGACGTAATATCTCCGGCTGCAACACAATCGATGTTAAAATTTATTTTATCACTTAAGTATTTTTCGGGGTCAATAACTGCCTTTGCAAATCTGCCTCTGTTTATATATTCGGGCAGTTCAAAGGAAAAATCAGCCTTGTGATAAGTAAGGTTTCTGTTGTAAAACTTATCCTTAAAGCGCAATTGAGGGTGCTTTTTTTTAAGCTGTTTTCCTGCTGAATACAGCTTTTTTAATTTTTCGGTGGATACAATATCAATTCCTCTTGAAATAGATTCTTAATGATAAATTTTTACGGAATTTACAACAGTGTTATAATATCCCTTTTCAACAAGAGTAAGGCATAAGTCAACGTCATTGTATGCCACAGGGAAATTTTCGTCAAAGCCCTTAAACCTGTCCCTTTTTATAAGAAGGCAGGCTCCCGTAACGGAGGAATAATTATAGTTGTATTTATTTCTCCCGAAATAAAGGCTGTCATTTGTATCATATCCCTGAAAACAGTGAACAGGACCGTTTTGAATGTTTATAATTCCGCAGTGCTGAATTTTGTCCGTATTGGGATAAAGAAGTTTGCATCCTACAGCACCTGAAAGGGGTTTATCGGCACAGGCTGTCATTAATGTGAGCCAGTCGGGGGATACTATTTCCGTGTCATCGTTTAAAAAAAGTAAAAATTCACCCTTTGAATTTAAAGCGCCTGTGTTGCACATTAATGAAAAGTTAAAGTCATATTTATCGTAAATATATTTGTCCGCAAGTTTTTTTATATCGTCTTTAATGCTTTCACTGCTTCCGTTATCAACAACTATTATTTCATAATTTTTGTACAATGTTTTTTCTCTTATGCTGTCAATGCATCTTTTGAGAACGGAATAGTTGTCCTTAGAGGGAATTATAATGCTTATGAGCGCGTTTCCGCCGTAACTTTCGGCAGGAGTTTCTTCCCTGCTGTAATTTGAGGTATGAACAAGTATTTTTTCCACATTTGATACGTTTATATTTTCATAGGACAGCTCTTTAAATAAAGTGTAGCAGTCGGTAAAATTTCGTATTAAAGATTTTTTAATAAGGGCAAAGCCTATATAATTAAAGCTCCTTAAGGTATCGGGTGACCATGAGGGCTTAAAAAACGGGTTTGTTCTTGTACCATTATCTATTACATCTTCATCGGAATATATAATGTCATAATCATTATATATGAGCTGTCTTGCCATATAGTAAAAGGCATAGGGGGCAAGCGTGATACTGCTGTCACAAAAGCAGACATAATCACCTTTTGCCGCTTTAAGACCTGTTTTGAAGGCTTTGTTTTTATCACTGTCATAGTCAATAATTAAAAGGGTTCCTTCACATTTTATAGCTTTTGGACTTACGACGATTATTTCAAAGTTATCGTAGTTTGTTTGATTTTTTACAGAGTTAAGGCAAGAAGTAATATCTCTGTCGGCATATAAAATAACCGAAATAAGGGGTTTGTTTTTAAGAGGAGGCAAATCAAAAGTATTTGCGTCCTCATTTTTTAAATAATTATCATAATTTGATTTCAAATTTTTTATTTTTCTTTTCAACATAAAAAGTGTTGTTAAAAGACCGTATTTTTTTAATGTGTTCATTTTACATACCTGCTGCTTTCATACTAAATACAAATTTCATTATACAGTATTTCAAAGATAAAATAAACAGTTAATTGGTTTTATTAAATAATTTGTAATTTTTCATAATAAAAATGAAGATATTTTACAATACTTTTTGGGGGATATGGCTGTATAATGTTTATATTGGAG
>JAUNPM010000191.1 GCA_030536675.1 Clostridia bacterium
GTCTATATCATATAATTTTACACTGTCCGCCTTTACAAGAGCAAGCTCCTTATCCCCTAAAATATATGCGTCTTTAGTATATGTGAGAATTGCGGGAATATCGGAAGCAATAAAGTTTTCCCCTTTTCCAAGTCCCACTATAAGAGGAGATTCCTTTCTTGCCGCAATAAGCTGATCGGGATAATCCGTACAAAGCACACCGAGAGCATAAGAACCCTCTATTCTCTCAAGAGTCTTTCTTACGGCTTCAAGCAGATCGTTGCCCTGCTTGTAATAATCATCAATTAAATGTGCAACCGTTTCCGTATCTGTTTCTGAATGGAACACATAGCCCTTACCCTCCAGCTCCTTTTTAAGCTCCTGATAATTTTCAATAATTCCGTTATGTACAACGGCAATTTTATCATCATTGCTGAAATGAGGGTGAGCATTAAGATCCGAAGGAGCGCCGTGAGTAGCCCACCTTGTATGACCTATACCTATATTGCCCGCAACAGGTTCATTTAAAAGAAGATTTCTTAAATTATCCACCTTACCCTTTGTTTTTCTTATTCCGATTTTATTGCCGTTTAAAACAGCAACTCCCGCAGAATCATAGCCTCTGTATTCAAGGCTCTGCAAACCGCTTATAAGCACAGGCACGGCATTTTGACTGCCCACATAACCAACAATACCACACATAATATAAATCCTCCTTAACTTAAAAGCCCTTCAATAAGCTTTGCAAGTCTTTCAGCCTCCTGCTGAATAACACTCTGATCTCTTCCTTCGATCATAACTCTTACAATAGGCTCTGTTCCCGACGGTCTTATAAGCACACGTCCGTCACCGCTGAATTTAGCCTCAAGTTTTTCTATTTCCGATTTAATTGTTTCATTTTTAAGATACTCTTTCTTGCGTTTATTATCAACTCTTGCATTTACAAGTGCCTGTGGAAGCACCTCCATTATTTCCTTTGCCTCATCAAGAGATTTTCCTATCTTTTTAAGAGTTGTCATAAGCTGTATTGCAGTTACTATACCGTCGCCTGTTGTATTGTAATCAAAGAAAATAATGTGACCTGACTGTTCTCCGCCAAAGCAGTCGCCGTTTTCCAAAATGTGTTCAAGAACATATCTGTCGCCAACGCTTGTTTTTTCTATTTTTATTCCCTTTTCCTTGCCCATTATAAACAATCCCAGATTGCTCATAACCGTAGCCACAATAGTGTCATTTTTAAGCTTACCCTGCTCCTTCATATAATTACCGCATATTGCCATAATTACGTCGCCGTCTACTATTTCACCGTTTTTATCCACAGCAAGACATCTGTCACCGTCACCGTCAAAGGCAATACCCAAGTCACAGCCGTTTTCAACAACATATTTTGCAAGACTTTCCATATGAGTGGAACCGCAGTTTTTATTTATATTTGTTCCGTCAGGCTCTCTGTTGATCGCATAGACCTCTGCCCCCAGCTCTTCAAGAGCAACAGGAGCCGCCTTGTATGTAGCACCGTTTGCACAGTCAATGGCAACCTTAATGCCGTCAAGCTTAATATCCGTTGTAGTCACCGCAAATTTAACATAATCCTCAATAGCTTCTTCGCACACTGTCTTTGCGCCTACCATATCACCCGTAGGTCTTGGAAGCTCCTCCCAATGGTCTGTCATATAGCTTTCTATTTCAAGCTCGATTTCATCTCTCAGCTTAAAGCCCTGTGAATTAAAAAACTTAATTCCGTTATCCTGCACAGGATTATGAGAAGCACTTATTACAATACCTGCGTCTGCATTATACTCTCTTACAAGATGTGCAACGGCAGGCGTAGGCACAACACCAAGACTCACAGCCTGTGCGCCTACGGAGCATATTCCCGAAATAAGAGCTGATTCAAGCATATCACCCGAAATTCTTGTATCCATACCAACAATTATTTTTGCCGTGTGGTTAGTATGCTTTGTCAGCACATATGCCCCTGCTCTTCCCAGTCTGTAAGCAAGCTCAGGTGTAAGCTCTACATTTGCAACACCTCTCACGCCGTCAGTTCCAAAAAACTTACCCATTGTTTATTCCTCCTGTATAACTGTCTTATGGTTATAATTAATATTATTATACCACTAAATGCAATTTGACACAACACTTAAATTTCACACTCAATTTATGTACATTATATTTCTTGCTTATGTTTTTTTCTTTCCGGCATATTTACAATATATATACCAAGGCACACAAGAACAAGAGCACCTATTGTTTTCACATTAAATATGTTTTCACCAAGCATTATCCCCGAAAGTATAACGCCGAAACAGGGATTTAAAAAGCAATATACAGAAATTTTTCCCACAGGATTATATTTTAATAACTGTGCCCAAATTGTAAAAGCACAGGAAGAAATTATTGCAAGATAAATAAGCATAATAACAGACTTCATATCAGGGAAACTTAATCTTCCACCGAATACAAGCCCTATTCCCGTAAGTAAAATTCCTCCTATTGTAAGCTGCCACCCTGTTACCGTAACGGAATCGCTCTTTTTTGTAACGATCTTAGTTATAACAGAGCCCATAGCAAAGCAAAAAGCGGCTATAAGAATAAATCCGTCACCTTTAAAAGTAAAGCTCAAATCAAGACCCTCTTCAAAGCAGCAAAACACCACACCGCAAAATCCAAGCATACAGCCCATAAACTTCTTTAAATTTATCTTATCGTTATTAAACATAAAGTGAGCAAGTATAACAGCAAAAAAATTACCTATGCTGTTTAATATTGAGCCCTTAACACCGCTTAAATATATAAGTGATAAATAAAAGAAAATATATTCAACAGTTGTCTGTACTATACCCAAAAGCACAATTCCTTTTATTTCATCCTTTCTCGGAACAACTATGCGTTTTTTTGTTATGCAGTCAAAAATTATGACTATAATTCCGGCAATTACAAACCTTATTCCCGCAAACACAAATTTAACATTAGCGCCGCTTTCCGTAATATTAAAAAGCTCATATCCTATTTTTATTGCAGGTATGGCACTTCCCCACAAAAAAGTTGCAATTATTGCACAAAAAAGCAAACTTAACTGTCTTTGAAAAAAATTCTTATCCTTCATTTGTATTTTCTCCTGTATTTGTTTCTTCCTCATTTTCACTTATGACTGTATCACCTTTAACATACCCCACATCATTTCCGCCGTCGCAGGTATACACCGCCTCAATAATATCTCCCTTTTCAACCTTGTATTTATCATATCCACCGTCAATAAAATCGCCGTTTACCTTAAAAAGCCATTTTGAATTTTCACCAAAATCCTTTTCGCCTATTCCGCCTATACTTTTTATATTTATTTCATCATCTTGACTGTACTCAAAAAAGATACCCTTAAGCACAAGCTCTCTTTCAATTATTGAAAAAAGCGTGTCCCCGTCTTTTATAATTACTTCCGTATTATTGTATATATCTCCGTTTTCCTCTATAGCATTTTTGTCTGTATCCTCAAGCTCCTCTTTAAAGCCCAACAAATTTACACAGTTAATATTAATGCTGCATACATTGTCTGATTTTTCCCTTTCCTCCGTTTCGCTTTCCGTCATTTCTTCCAACTCATCAGCCGCCACAAGATTAGGTACTATTATGACCCCCGGTGTATCGTCTATCTGCAGCACCGTAGTGCTTTCACTTGTTGTTTCCGTAAC
>JAUNPM010000192.1 GCA_030536675.1 Clostridia bacterium
TTTGTTTTGCGGCAGCTTATTTGATTACTTTATGTATTTTATTGAATCGATAGTATAGCCTTTTGCTTTAATATCTTCAATTGCCTTGTCAACGTCAAATGAACGTACTTTAATTACCATTTCAAGTTTGCCGTTTTCATTAAAGTTGCTTATATTTCTTATGTCAATATCATATGAGGCAAATATGCGGGTAATTTCCGCAAAGACGCCTGTTTTGTCTTCTGCTGTAATTGCGATCCTGGTTCCTGTGGATTTTACTCCCATAATGTCTATGAAGGCTCTGAAAATATCTGTTCTTGTAATAATGCCTACAAGATATTCTCCGTCTGTTACAGGCAGTGAACTTATTCTGTTCTCTTTCATAACAAGGGCGGCATCTTCAAGGAGAGAGTCTTTGTCTATTTTGAAAACACCTGTTTTCATAATATCCTTAACTTTTGTTTTGCTCAAAAGATAATTAATTTCGTAAACGCTGAGTGATGTTGCGCTTGACGGATTTATTTCAGCAAGCAATTTTTCCGTTACAAGACCTATAAGTTTATTATCATCGTTTACAACGGGAAGCTGTGAAAAACGTCCTTCCTGCATAAGCTGGTATGCTTTGGCAACAGAGTAGTCAGGCAGAACTACGGTTGGTCTTCTTGTCATTCTTTCATGTACATACATAAAAGCACCCCCTTAAAAATATATTTCCTAAACATATAATAACATATATTTAATTAAAAATAAAGATTTTTTTGTGAAAATTATATAAATTTAATAAGCCTGTGTATAAACATAAAAGGATTTAATAAAAATGATTGACGTAATGTTTGACATTACAACGGTTTTGAGGTAATATATAATTATAAATATGAAAGGAGATCAATTATATGCGTATTTCAAGCAGATTTACAATTGCGGTGCATATTTTTGCCTGCATAAACATATTTGAAAATGAGTATAAGATAACAAGTGATTTTTTGGCTGAAAGCACAAATGTAAACCCTGTGATAATAAGAAAAATATTGTCACAGCTTAAGGCTTACGGACTTATAAATGTTGCAAGAGGGAGCGGAGGGGCATCAATTGCAAAACCGCTTAATGAAATTACATTTTTGGATATTTATAATGCGGTTGAGTGTGTGGAAGGAGGAGAGCTTTTTCATTTCCACGAAAATCCAAATCCCAAATGTCCCGTAGGCAGAAACATTCACAATATTTTAGATGAAAAATTAGACAGTGTTCAAAAGGCTATGGAAGATAAGCTTGCAGAAATTACTGTTGAAGATGTGTGCAGGGACGCAGAAAAATATGTTTGCAAGGATAAAAGCGGGGAAAATACCTAATATTAGACTGTAAAAAACTAAACTTTTTAAGAAAAATTGAATTTCTTGCGACACCGTAATTCAAAAAGCGTCGCAGACTTTAATCCGCAGGTCGAGCTTTGCCCGACCGAGGACGGGGACTAGTTTGTGTACTTGCATAGCAAGAACGCAAACTACACGGCTGGTCCCTACCTTAGCATACTGCAAGAAATGCTTGCACAGAAAGATTTATCTGACAGCCGTAGGCTGGCTTTCAGCTTTAGCTGAAAGTGCTGACAAGCATTTTTTGCAAGCGTGTCGATTTTATCGACACGCAGAATATATGAGTGTTTTATGTAAATGCCGTAATATATGGGAAAAATTAAAGTTATCTGTATAAAATCACCTCTTTATGCAAAAATATAAATGAGGTGATTTTTAATGTCATATTCTCAAAATAAAAATTATGTTATAAATAAATTTAAAGACTGGGGAGATATTGTAAAAAGAGAGTTTCCCATAGGAACAGATAAAAGCATAAATGTTTTTGTGGCATATATTGACGATATGGTAAACAGGACTATGCTTGAAGAGGAAATAATTAAAAATTTTATTGTAAATGTAAGAATTGCACCTCCAAATGAAATATCCCAAATTGACACTTTTGAATATATTGTAAACGGAGGAGTTACAACGGCTGATATAAAGGAAGCCGAAAATATAGATGACGCAATTTTGGAGGTAATGAGCGGCAATACTCTTGTGCTCATTGAAAACAGCAATAAAATACTTGTTGTATCATCTAAGGGCTTTCCCAAAAGAGGAGTTTCAAAGCCCGAAACGGAAATAGCAGTACAGGGTCCTCAGGAGGCATTTGCCGAATCCTTGAGAATAAACACAGTGCTTATAAGGAGAAGGATAAGAAGTACAGAGCTTAAATGTGTGCAGAAAAAGGTTGGGGAAATAAGCAGGACCGATGTTGCCGTTATGTATATGGAAAATACGGCAGATAAAAGGCTAGTTAAAAAAATATGTAATATGCTTGATAAAATTGATGCGGATATGATATATGACAGCGGATTTCTTGAACAGTATATGGAAGAAAACGAATATTCTCCCTTTCCTCAAATGCAGCTTACCGAAAGACCCGACAAGGTTGCGGCAGAGCTGGTTGAGGGCAGGATCGCACTTGTTGTGGACACAAGTCCCTTTGTAATATTGCTTCCTGCTGTTCTTGCAAGTTTTTATCAGGCGTCGGAGGACTATTATCAGAGATGGGAGATAATGTCTTTTATAAGAATAATAAGATATATATCGGGATTTATTGCTTTTGCACTGCCGGGGCTTTACATTGCAACTACTTTATACAATCCCTCAATGCTGCCTACGGAGCTTGTGCTGACAATGGCTGCGGCAAGACAGAAGGTGCCTTTGCCTACTGTTGTTGAAATAGTGATACTTGAGCTTATTTTTGAAGCATTGAGGGAAGCGGGAACAAGAATACCTGCATCTATTGGCAGTACCTTGGGTATTGTGGGTGGTATTATAATAGGACAGGCGGCAGTTGACGCTAATCTTGTAAGTCCTATGGCTGTTATCATAATATCCATAACTGCAATATGCAGCTTTGCAATTCCCAACATTGCTCTTGTTTCGGCTTACAGACTTATAAAATACTTTATTATATTTATGTCGGGTATTGCGGGAATGTTTGGATTTATAACGGCGCTTATGGCTGTGATCCTTCATATGGCGGGATTAAAAAGTTTCGGAGTACCCTATGTGGCGCCTTTCAGCGGAGTAACAGAGGGAAGATATGACAAATTAAAGGATACGGTTTTTAGATTTCCTTATAAAAACAGAAAGAAAACTTATTTTTACAAAAGGCTTGAGGAGGACGCAGATGAACAATAAAATTTCCGGTGCCCAGACACAGGCTTTGGTAATAACAGCGGCTTTGGGATTTGAAATACTTATATTGCCAATGGCGGTTACAAGTATGGCAGAGCTTGCGGTCACTTTGGCGGCAGGTCTTGTACTTTGTATTTTAGCATTATATTCAAATATTGATATATATAAAAGCAAAATACTTTGTTTTATATATTCAATAAAAAATATATTGGGAATAATACTTGTTGTTAAAATATTATCGGATGCAGTTAAAGGCGTTATGCTTAATGACACATCATTATACAAAATTATATTTATATGCGTTGTTGTTTCGGCTTATGCTGCATGGCAGGGAATAGAAACAACTGCAAGAGTAAGTCAAATGCTTTTCTGGTTTATTGTAATAGGGACTGTTTATGTTTATTTAATGTCCGTACCCGACATAAACCTAAAAAATATTGAATTTAAAACAGGTTTTAAGGGAATAGGCTCG